>NZ_JBVASZ010000007.1:0-195866 GCF_057814255.1 Paenibacillus sp. F024 | reverse complement strand
TCTCGAAAAGTCCAGTCCCAATTCAATTTTCAAAGAGCCAACGCTGGAAATTTTGAAAGCGGTCGCCAGTTCCCTGGGGAACTGGAAATTGGCCTTCAAAGCTTTACAACAAATATGATACGAGGAGAGGTGTAGATGCAAATTCGTTTATTCCGTAAAGGCGGTTCTTCCTCAAAGCCCAGTGCCGAAGTTTCGCTAATCGGAGCAGAAAGCGTCTTTGAAGGTGCTTGGCGTTCGGAGGAGGATATCCGCATTGAAGGGCGTTTATAGGAATGCTCGAGCTTGATCCGCTGCAGGAGGATAGGACTATCGCTATCGCCATGCTATAATAATAGGAAGCTGATAGAGAGTAGGAGAAGCCTATGAGAAAACAGACGATACTGTTTGATATGGACGATACGCTCATTTATTGCAATAAATTTTTCGATTTGGTGATCGACCAGTTTGCGGATCAGATGGAGACCTGGTTTCACGGATATCCATTCTCCATGGAGGAAATGAAGAAAAAACAGGCCCAAATCGATCTGGAGCGGGTCATGCTAAGCGGATTTTCACCGGACCATTTTCCCCAGTCGTTCGTCGACACTTACGAATATTACTCGGATATGACAGGACGCACCAAAAGCCAAGGGGAGATCCGGCGTTTGCTTGAGCTTGGCGCTTCCGTTTACGGGCACAGCATTGAGCCTTATGACTATATGGAAGAAACATTGAGCGAGCTGCAAGCAGACGGGCATATCCTCCATCTGTACACGGGGGGCGATCCGGCCATTCAAATGCGCAAGGTGACAGAGGCCGGTCTTGAGCGTTATTTTGAAGACCGGATTCACATTACCCGGCATAAGAACGCCGAATTCCTCCAGGAGTTAATCCGGTCTCAAGGCTTTGACCGCAGAGAGACTTGGATGATCGGCAATTCCCTGCGCACCGATATCCTGCCCGCGCTGAAGAATGGGATTCACGCCATATTCATGCCTGTCGAACGGGAGTGGGCGTACAATCTGGTGGAGGTGGACGTTAAGCCGTCCGGAGCTTATTTTACCTTGACCTCATTAAACCAAATTCCGGAAACGATCCGCAGATATACGCTATCCAAGTATGCATCCGGCTCTTAAGCACCCGCATGATTCCCGCTTCTTGCCCATACAATGATTTGGGGAGAGGTGATGGGCGAATGAAACGGAATACCGAAGCGGTTGAAGCCGCCATGAATCGTTTGATAGAGGGATTGCTGAAGATGCAGTCACCGGACGGATCATGGCGTTTTTGCTTTGAGAACGGAATATTGACGGACGCCTATATGATCATTATCTTAAGGCTCTTAAAGTTTGACGGGGAAAATCTTATACGTCGTTTAGCTTCACGGATACTGGACAAACAAGGACCTGAGGGATCGTGGACATGGTACCATGACGATGACGACGGACATCTGTCGGCTACGGTTGAGGCATATTACGCTCTCTTGTACTCAGGTACAGCAGATCAAACCGATGAGGCTCTGCAGAAAGCCAAAAGGTATATTCTTCGCAAAGGCGGTCTGCACAACGTCAGCGGAGCGCTCACCAAGGTGCTGCTGGCTGTAACCGGACAAATTCCCTGGTCCCATTTTCGCCGAATACCGCTTGAATTCATTCTGCTGCCTTCCTCCTTTCCTTTCAGCTTCCAGGATTTATCCAGCTATGCCCGTGTGCATCTGGCCTCCATTCTGATCCTGGCCGACCTCAAGTTTATCCTACGTAACGAAACGACACCTGATCTGTCCGATCTTTTAACGGCGGTATCCGATTCGCCGGAAAGACAGCGGGAGGAGGAGTCCCGTTGGGTTTCCTTCGTCGAGCATATCCAAGAAGCGATTCAGAAGCTTGCCTCGCTCCCCGAGGAGCTCCATCGGCAGGCCCTGCAGCATGCAAAAAACTATATGCTGGACCGGATTGAACCAAACGGGACCCTGTACAGCTATGCCACCAGCACTTTTTTGATGATCTTTGCCTTGCTTGCGCTGAGATATGACGCTAATCATCCTGTTATCCAAAATGCCGTACAAGGCTTGAAATCCCTGGCCTGCGAAGCGGACGGACAGCTGCATATCCAAAATTCTCCTCCCACGGTTTGGGATACGGCGCTGATCAGCCACGCGCTGCAGGCATCCGGTTATTCCGCAGAGCACCCGGCGATCGCCCGAGCGGATGCTTACCTGCTCTCCCGCCAGCAAAGCAAGCTTGCGGATTGGAGCTGGGGACTGGAGCATCCGCTGCCGGGCGGCTGGGGCTTTTCCGATATCAATACGATCATACCCGATGTGGATGATACGACCGCATCGCTGAGAGCTTTGCGGCGAACCCCTGCCCGCTCCGGCCCACAGTTTCGTGAAGCCCGCGCTCGTGGACTAAACTGGGTATTAGCCTTGCAAAACAAGGACGGCGGATGGCCCGCTTTCGAGAAGGGCAAGGATTCCGAGCTTCTCACCCGTCTTCTGCCCGTCGACGGGGCCGAGGCAGCGGCGATCGATCCGTCCACGGCCGACCTTACAGGACGAACGTTGGAGTATCTTGGAAGTGAAGCGGGACTTGATATCGCTCACCCGATCATTGCCCGCGGCGCTGACTGGCTGATCCGGAATCAGAAGGCCGACGGCTCCTGGTACGGACGCTGGGGAATCTGCTACATATACGGGACCTGGGCCGCTATAACCGGACTTATCGCCGTTGGAGCGCCAAGACAGCATGTCTCCATCCTGAAAGCGGTAAACTGGCTTACCTCCATCCAAAATCCCGATGGCGGCTGGGGTGAATCATGCCGCAGCGACCAGGTGAAGCATTATGTCCCGCTACAGGCCGGTACCCCTTCCCAAACGGCTTGGGCGCTCGATGCGCTCGTGGCCGTACACCCGCAGCCAACCGATTCCATTCATAAAGGAATGTTGGCTTTGGCGAAAATGGTGCAGCTCGGAAATACCGGATGGACGGCCAAATACCCGACAGGCGCCGGACTGCCCGGCGATTTTTATACCCGCTACCACAGCTACAATTACATCTGGCCTTTGCTGACGCTTGCGCATTACAAAAAGAAGTATGATGGATGAGAGTTTTAACGTCCCGAGGAGCACTTCTCCCAGCAAGAGCGCGACGGAAGCGGTGCGCCACTCTCGATAACGATACGGAGCTTCGGCTCTGCTGATCTTTCTCTACTTTAAAAGACTCAAAGCGCTCCACCACCCCTCTGTCCATGGCATGGCTCTGGATTCTCTCAATTGGGTCCGGTTCAAAAACATTGGGTTCAAGCCATAAATAGCCAGGCTTGCGAATAGAGTATAAGGAATGAGAGAGCGAAAGGAGATCGGTAAGACGTGAGGAAGCCGAACCAGTTCGTATATCGTAACGAAAGATACGGATTTACGCTGCGCTTTCCCTTATGGTGGAGAAATTACTGCGTGGTCGGTGCAAGAAGACAGGATCGCGATACCGAGTATGAACTGCATTTTCGCTTTAAGTTTAAGGGGAAATTGTATGAGGATATTTTTGCGATTATGGTGTTTCGGATGACGCGGGAGGAATGGATAAAGCAGGGATACGCAGATTCACCGATTTCATTTATTGCGGAGGTGGAAGGCCGGGTGTTTGCCTATCTAACTCCGGAAGAACTGCCGCATGCTTTCTATGACGATAAGACCGGGGACTATGATTACAAAAAGTACCGGGCCGCCATCGAGCTGCTTAAAAGGATGGTCAACCAGGATGTTCCGCGGATCGTGCAGTCAATGCGCTTCCCCGGCCGCGCGATTACGATGACATCGACCCCCTATCGAATAAGCAAAGTAAGCTCCTGCCTCATTCATAAACGCGTCAAGCGCAGATAACCCAGGCCAGCCGGGCTGAGACCTTTTCAGCTCAAGCTGGCTTTTATGAGGAGAACCATCGGCCGGAACGGCTTTTTTTCCGTCCAAACCTGTCCATCCTGGACAGATTGGATTCCAAGGCGGAGAATTCGGCCGAAATCGTTTGTAAGGATACGGCAGCTTCGGACTCACTGCGGCTAAGCTCCTCTATAGCCGCTGTTTCCGCTGAAGCCTCTTCTTCTGCTGCCGACAGCAGTCCCCTCAGCTCTTCTGGTGTTAGAATCGGTTTTAACATCCTTCCCCGCCTCCTTGGCTTGGCGTAACGCGCTGATATAATAAGACGATGAAAAAAAATCTATGGTTTCGGCAAAATCAATGAAATATATCCGTGCAATACTGAAAAAAGCTCGACTCCGCGCCTTTCCGCGCGGGCCGAGCCTTTGGGGTAAAGCTTATGACTCATTCTTACGGCAGGTTCGTGGAGCCCATCAGATAACGGTCCACTTCACGGGCCGCCTCCCTGCCTTCATTGATCGCCCAAACGACAAGGCTTTGTCCGCGGCGCATATCTCCTGCGGCAAAGACACCTTCCACATTGGTGGCGTAACGTCCGTACTCTGCCTTGGCGTTGGAGCGATCGTCCCGTTCCACGCCAAGCTGCTCAAGTACCGGGCTCTCCGGACCCATAAAGCCCATAGCGATCAGCACCAGCTGTGCAGGGTACACCTTCTCGCTGTCCGGCACTTCAACCGGTACAAACCGCCCTTGGCCGTCCTTCTTCCACTCGATCAGTACGGTATGCAGCTCTTTGACGTTGCCGTTCTCGTCACCGACGAATTTCTTCGTGGAGATCAAATATTTGCGTGGATCCTCGCCCTGCAGTGCAGCCGCTTCCTCTTGGCCATAATCAACCTTGAGCACCTTCGGCCACTCCGGCCAAGGGTTGTTGGGCTGACGTTGATCCGCTGGCTTAGGCATAATCTCGAACTGCGTAACGCTGCGGCACTTATGGCGAATCGATGTGCCTACGCAGTCCGTGCCGGTATCTCCGCCGCCGATAACGATGACATCTATTCCTTCGGCGGACAAGTACATTCCATCCTTGTGTCCCGAATCGAGCAGACTCTTTGTATTTTTCGACAGAAACTCCATCGCCAGGTGAATGCCTTTGAGCTCGCGCCCTTCAATCTTCAGATCGCGGCCCAAGGTTGCGCCTCCGCACAGCACAACGGCGTCAAACTCTTCTTTCAGCTGTGAAGCCGGAAGATCTTTGCCGATTTCCGTCCCCGTAACGAAATGGACGCCTTCGGCGGCAAGCACGTCAATGCGCCGCTGGACATATTTTTTATCCAGCTTCATGTTCGGGATGCCGTACATCAACAGGCCCCCTGCCCGATCCGACCTCTCGTACACGGTTACGGTATGACCCGCCTTATTCAGCTGAGCGGCACAGGCGAGGCCCGAAGGCCCGGAGCCGACGACGGCGACCTTCTTGCTTGTACGTACAGCTGGAGGCTGCGGAACGACCCAGCCTTCAGCGAACCCTTTGTCGATGATCGATTTTTCAATGTTTTTAATCGTGACCGGCGATCCGTTCAAGCCTACCGTACAGGAGCCCTCACAGGGAGCCGGGCAGACACGACCGGTAAATTCCGGGAAGTTGTTCGTCTTATGCAGACGCTCCAGCGCCTCTCTCCATTGCCCGCGATAGACCAGGTCGTTCCATTCGGGAATCAAATTGTTCACCGGACAGCCGGCAGCCATTCCGCTGATCAGCTTGCCGGTGTGGCAAAACGGGATACCGCAATCCATGCAGCGTGCTCCCTGCTGCTGCAGCTTGGCCTCCGTCATCGGAACGGCAAACTCCTGCCAATGCGCGATTCGCAGCAGCGGAGCGTTGTCGACCGGGACTTCGCGATCATACTCCATGAAACCGGTTGGGTTACCCATCGAACTATCCTCCTTAGTTGCCGCTCACGCGGGAGATGTCCTTCATATTTTCCTCGAAGGCTACCAGCATCGCTTCTTGTTGGCTCAGACCCGAACGCTTTACGCGTTCAATCGCCTCAAACATCCGTTTGTAATCCTTCGGAATGACTTTAACGAACTTCCACAAGTAGTCTTCCCAATGCTGCAGTATGCGGTGAGCCACAGCGCTGTCCGTGAACGTGGCATGATGCTGAATCATGTTCTTCAGCTCTTCGGCTTCAAATATTTCCTCTACCGTTTCCAGCAGAACCATATCTTTATTGCAGCTGCTTGCAAACGTGCCCTGTTCATCAAGCACATAGGCGATACCGCCTGACATTCCTGCTGCAAAGTTACGCCCTGTCGGCCCAAGCACAACGACTCGGCCACCGGTCATATATTCGCAGCCATGATCTCCGACGCCTTCCACCACAGCCCGCACGCCCGAGTTCCTGACGCAAAAGCGCTCGCCGGCTATCCCGCGGATGTAGGCTTCACCGTCCGTAGCTCCATAGAAGGCCACATTGCCGATAATGATATTGTCCTCGGCGACAAATCCCGATTTCTCCGAAGGGAATACGGCCAGCTTGCCCCCCGACAACCCCTTGCCGAAATAATCGTTGGCATCGCCCTCCAAGGACAGCGTTATGCCTTGGGGCACAAAGGCGCCGAAGCTCTGACCCGCCGACCCGTTAAAATGAAGACGAATCGTATCGTCTGGCAGCCCTTGCGCCCCGTACCTGCGGGTCACCTCGCTGCCAAGGATCGTGCCTACAACCCGATTGGTGTTGCGAATCGGCAGTATCGCATGCACCCTTTCCCTTCGTTCAAGCGCAGGCTCGGCAATCGCCAGCAGCTCCCTCACATCAAGCGAGCGGTCCAAGCCGTGGTCTTGAAGGGCCGAACAGAACCGGCCTACCTCCTCGCCGACTTCGGGCTGATGCAGCAGCGGCGATAAATCAATGCCCTTCGCCTTCCAATGCTTCACGGCTTCTTTGGTTTCCAAAATCTCCGTATGACCTACCATCTCTTCGACCGAACGGAATCCCAGCTGAGCCATCAGCTCACGGACATCCTGCGCGACAAAGTTCATGAAGTTGACCACATGCTGCGGATCTCCGGTAAATTTCTTGCGCAGCTCCGGATTTTGCGTCGCCACTCCTACCGGACAAGTATCCAAATGACATACCCTCATCATGATACAGCCCAAAGCGATCAACGGCGTCGTCGCAAAGCCGAACTCTTCTGCCCCAAGCAGGGCGGCAATGACCACATCGCGTCCGGTCATCAGCTTTCCGTCCGTCTCGACCGTAATCCGGCTGCGAAGATTGTTCAGCACCAGCGTCTGGTGCGTTTCCGCAAGCCCGAGCTCCCAAGGAAGTCCGGCATGGCGGATGGACGTTTGCGGTGATGCGCCCGTGCCTCCGTCATATCCGCTGATCAGCACGACATCGGCTTTTCCTTTGGCTACCCCTGCAGCGACGGTGCCTACGCCCACCTCGGATACCAGCTTGACGCTGATGCGGGCCCTCGGATTCGCGTTCTTCAGATCGTGAATCAGCTCCGCCAGATCCTCAATCGAGTAAATGTCATGGTGCGGAGGAGGCGAAATCAGCCCTACGCCCGGCGTCACACCGCGCACCTCGGCGACCCAAGGATATACCTTGGAGCCCGGAAGCTGGCCGCCTTCGCCCGGCTTTGCGCCCTGGGCCATCTTGATCTGGAGTTCATCGGCGTTGACCAGATAATTGCTGGTGACGCCGAACCGGCCGGATGCCACCTGCTTGATCGCACTTCTCCGCAGATCACCGTTCTCATCGGGCTGGAAGCGGTCCGGATGCTCTCCACCCTCGCCGGTATTGCTTTTGCCTCCAATCCGGTTCATGGCGATCGCAAGGCTTTCATGCGCTTCCTTCGAAATCGAGCCGTACGACATCGCGCCCGTTTTGAACCGCTTGAACATCGATTCGACGGACTCAACCTCCTCAATCGGCACGGGCTGCCTTACGGAACGGAAAGAGAATAAGGAACGCAGCGTCATGTAACGTTCGTTCTCCTGGTGAATCAGCTTGACGAATTGTTTGTACATGGCGTAATTGTTCGTTCGGACGGCCGTCTGCAGCGCATGAATGGTCTCCGGATGATAAATATGCTCCTCCCCGTTCTTGCGCCACTGCAGCTCTCCTCCCGTATCCAGCACCCGGTCGCGTCCTTCCTGATTCGAGAACGCCCGTCTGTGACGAAGCAGCGCCTCCTGCGCAATCGCGTCGATCTTAATCCCGCCGACGGGCGTATACGTCCATGTGAAATGTTTATCGATAACGGAGGAATCCAAACCGATCGCTTCAAAAATTTGTGCACCTCGATAGGACTGAATGGTGGAAATCCCCATCTTCGCGAGTACCTTCACGACACCCTTCGTAGCCGCTTTCATATAATGATAGACCGCTTTGTCGTAGGTTATATCCTTAAGCATGCCTTGGCGAATGAGGCCGTCCAGCGATTCCAATGCCAAATACGGGTTGATCGCGCCGGCACCGTAACCAAGCAAAAGCGCAAAATGGTGCACTTCCCGCGGTTCGCCTGATTCCAAAATTAGCCCTACCTTCGTCCGCGTTCCCGCACGGATCAAATGATGATGCAGACCGGAGACAGCGAGCAGCGCCGGAATGGCCGCCTGCTTCTCGTCCACCCCGCGATCGGACAAAATGAGTAGTGTTGCGCCGCCGGCAATGGCCTGATCCGCTTCCAAGAAAAGCTCCTCCATTGCCCGTTCCAAGCCGTCGGATCCCTCGCTTGCGTTAAACAGGATCGGCAGCGTAACCGCCTTGAAGCCCTCGCGCCCGTTATGCCGCAGCTTTGCGAGCTCTTCGTTGGTCAGCATCGGCGTTTCGATCCGGATTTGCCTGCAGCTCTCAGGCTTCGGGTCGATCAGGCTGCCCTCAGGTCCGAGCGTCGTCCCCTGTGCCGTAATGATCTCTTCAAAGTTGGCGTCGATCGGCGGGTTGGTCACCTGCGCGAAAAGCTGCTTAAAATAGTGGTAGAGCAGCTGCGGACGTTCGGATAATACCGCCAAAGGCGCATCGAAGCCCATTGATCCCACCGGATCGACGCCCGTCCGGGCCATCGGTTCAAGCACCTTGCGCAGATTTTCGAATGTGTAACCGAAAGCCTGCTGGCGCTGAAGCAGAGTATCGCTATCGATCGACGGCACTTCAGGTGCGTCCGGGAGATCTTTTAAAGAGATCAAGTGCTCGTTTAACCATTGGCGGTAAGGCTGCTCCTTCACCACTCGATCCTTGATCTCTTCATCCGACACGATACGGCCTTCCTCCGTATCCACCAGCAGCATGCGTCCGGGTTCAAGCCGTTGCTTCGAAACGATACGCTCCGGAGCAATAGGAAGGACGCCGGCTTCAGAAGCGAGCACGATCAAATCATCTTTCGTAACGTAATAACGTGCAGGCCTCAGACCGTTTCGATCCAGCACCGCACCGATCGAACGGCCGTCTGTGAAAGCGATGGCCGCAGGCCCGTCCCAAGGCTCCATCAAGCAGCTGTGGTATTCGTAAAACGCTTTCTTTTCATCGCTCATCGACTCATGCTTGGACCAAGGCTCGGGGATCATCATCATCGCCGCATGCGGCAAAGAACGCCCGGCCAGCAGCAAAAATTCCAGGGCGTTATCGAACATCTGTGAGTCCGAGCCCTCCGTATCTATAATGGGGAGAATGGCTTCATAATCGCTTCCGAACAGCTCCGTCTTGCACATCGCTTGACGCGCATGCATCCAATTCACATTGCCGCGCAGCGTATTGATTTCACCGTTGTGGATCAAATAGCGGTAGGGGTGAGCTCTTTCCCAGCTGGGAAACGTATTGGTGCTGAATCGGGAGTGAACCAGGGCAAGAGCCGATTCCAGCTCGGGATCCTGCAGCTCCACGTAGTATTCATCTACCTGCTCCGGCGTAAGCATTCCCTTATATACAATGGTACGGCTCGATAAGCTGGAGAAATAAAACGGCTCCGCACCGCCGAGAGCACGCGCCCCCTTCTCAGACAGCTTTCGAATGACGTACAGCTTGCGTTCAAATGCAAGATTATTTCCCGCATCTTCCGACGCACCGATCAATACCTGCCGGATAACGGGCTCAGCCGATTTGGCGGTTTCACCCAGCCCGGCATTGTTCGTAGGCACGGTCCTCCAGCCGAGGAAGACTTGACCGGTCTGACGCACCTTCTCTTCGACTAACCGTTCACAGGCAATCCGAGAATCGGTCTCGCGGGGTAAAAATACCATTCCTACACCGTAACGTCCCGGAGACGGAAGAAGAATGCCTTCCTCCCGGCAAGCATTGCGCAAGAATTTATCGGGAATTTGCAGCAAAATGCCCGCTCCGTCCCCCGTATTGGTTTCGCAGCCTTGTCCGCCGCGATGATCCAGGTTGCAAAGCACCGTAAGCGCCTGGGTTACAATCTCATGGGAAGGGCTTCCTTTCATGTGAGCGACAAATCCGATTCCGCAAGCATCGTGCTCGAATTGCGGATCATAAAGACCTTGTTTTGGGGGTAATCCATGTCTGTTCATGCCTCGCGCAACCTCTCATTCCGGAATTTTGTAGTGTTGCCACAAACAAAGACCGAGGGGCCAAAAGACTGACAGGGATGAAGTTATGAGGGGACTAGGAATGTATGCTTCTGCCTCCTAGGACTTAACTGTGACAATTCTATGAACTGTAGATAATATGTTTAATATTAGCATTCCATTCTTATTATAGCAATTTAAAATAAAGAGATTTTTAGATCTGTTTTCCTCTTCTGGGCGGAAAAGAAGGAGGGTTTATGTAGATTTTTGACGAATGTTATCAACAACAGACAAATGGGAAGGAAGTCCTGCCTATGAACGATGATATCGTACCCGTAAGCCTCTCGGAAAAGCTGCTTCTCAAAGCGACAAAGGGGAATCCCCGCCTTCTTGCCGACCTGGCTCTGAAAAGCTTTACCGCTTCTCAGTCCGCGACGCTCCTGCTTGATGCGGACTGCAGCCTGTTATTTGCAAACGACTACGTTACCTCCAGACTAGGTTATACAGCGGATGAATTAACGAAGATGAATCTCCAGGCACTTGTGCATCCGGGAGAGCTTCTGCTGTGTATGCATCATTTAAGCCAATTGATTTTAGGACAGCTTTCCCGTTACGAAACGGAAATGCGCTGGCTTCGTGCAGACGGTCAGATCGTATGGATGAAAGTAGATGCTTTTGAACTGAATGGAAATCACGGATCTCCTCATTATATTTGTATACAGGCTCAAGAAATCACCGCGCTGAAGCAAACGGAAACGGCTCTGAAAGAATCGCGGCTGGCCATGGCCTCCATGCTTGAAACGATAGCTGATGCCTATCTTATGCTTGATCGGAGCGGAAGATTCATCCATATGAACCGGAGTGCGGAAATGCTGTTTCAACGAAACCGCGAGGAGCTGCTTGGAAGGGAGCTTCGGCTCGCCCTGCCGGAGTGGATCGGTTCCACTCTTCATAAAGCCTGTCATAAGGCGATGGAGCAAGCTTCTCCTGTACTCTTGCAGGAGTACTACGCTGAAGTAAACCGGTGGATCGAAGCGAACTGTTCCCCCTGCAAGCCGGGAGTGTCCGTCGTCATGCGGGACGTAACCCTGCAAAAGGAAAAGGAAGCAGCCATGAATACGAGGCTTCAGCAGCTGGATTCGATGATCGAGCATGCCGTTGACACCATTGCCATACTCGATCCGGAATTTCGCCTGGTCAGGGCGAATCGCGCATTCATCAGGACATTCGGGTTCTCCGGCGAAGAGCTCACCGGACAGAGGCCGCTAATGATACCGGAAGAACTGTGGAGCGAAACCGAGCTTTTGTTCCGTCAAGCATTCCATGGCGAGCAAATCGGAGAATTTCAGGCCATCCGGCGGTGTAAGGACGGCTCGCTGCTGGATATGAGCCTGACCCTTTCGCCGATTGTTGGCTCGGATCACGTTATCACGGGAATTTGTATGATCGGACGTGTGATCAAGGAACACGAAAGCAAATAAAGAGTGTGCTGCAAAACTTGGTCAAATGGGAATGATGTGCTATGATAGGGTTCGTTACTTTTGGGGGAGAGGACGGGCTTTCAACTTGGCCAAGCTATATTTCCGATACGGTACCATGAACAGCGGCAAATCGATTGAAGTGCTGCGTGTGGCGCATAATTACGAGGAACAGGGAAAGAAGGTTCTGCTCTTTACTCCCGCGGTGGATTCCCGCGAAGGCGTGGGAACGGTAGCTTCCCGCATCGGCATGCGCAAAGACGGGATTGTGATTGACGACCAGCTTGACATGGTGGCACTGGCCGCCAAAGAAAGACCCAACTGCATTCTGATTGACGAAGCGCAGTTCCTGAATAAACAGCAGGTGCTGCAGTTAACCGAAATTGTCGATACATTAGGGATTCCCGTGATAGCCTACGGCCTTCGGGCCGACTTTATGGCCCAACTGTTCGAGGGCAGCTATCATCTGCTCGCCTTGGCGGACAAAATTGAGGAGATCAAGACGGTGTGCTGGTATTGCGACAGGAAAGCAACCATGAATATGCGCTGCGAGAACGGCCGCCCCGTATTCCAAGGCGAACAAATTCAAATCGGCGGCAATGAAAGCTATTTGCCGGTCTGCCGCAAATGCTACTCATCAAAAAAGAAAGTAGCTCACAACCTGTAACTTATGCTGACCTTTAACCAAAGAACGGAGCGAAAAAGCGCGTACGGCTTCGCTCCGTTCTTTCATTTGCGGTTATATGGCCCAGTTTCCCTGCCGGATCAGCGGTTCCCTACGGCCATCCGAGGTCAATCCGTCTACATTCATTTCCCCGGAACCGATCATAAAATCAACATGAACCAAGCTGGTGTTGGCGCCGTTGTCCGCGAGCTCCTGTTCGGACATCTCGGTGCCTCCCTGAAGATTTACCTGGTAGGCCTGTCCTAAAGCCACATGGCTTGAGGCATTCTCGTCAAACAACGTATTATAGAAAATCAAATTGGAATTCGAAATGGGCGATTGATGCGGCACCAGCGCAATTTCGCCCAAACGGCCTGCTCCATCGTCGGTTTCCAGCAGCCGTTTCAATGCATCATAGCCTGTTTCGGCCGAGACATCGACTACTTTGCCGTCTTTAAAGGCAAGGGAAAACCCGTCGATAATTTGGCCGGCGTAATTCAGCGGCTTCGTGCTGCGCACCACGCCGTTCACGCCGTCCTTATGGGGCATGGTAAACACTTCCTCAGTCGGCATATTGGGGTTAAACCATACACCCTTGGCATTCTCTTTGGCGCCCCCAAGCCATATATGCTTCTCCGGCAAATCCACGGTCAGATTCGTGCCCGGCGCTTCGTATATCAGCTGCTTATACCGTTTGTTATTTAACCGCTCGACGGTTTGAGCCAGGTGCGCGTTATGCTTTTTCCATGCCTCAATAGGATTCTCCATATCCACCCGGGTCGCCTCAAAAATCCGGCCCCACAACGCTTCCACAGCGGCTTGTGCCGACAGCTCCGGAAATACCTTTTGCGCCCATGGCTCGGTAGCGATCGAGATCAGCGACCATGCCACCTTATGCGACATGATATAGCTTCGGTAGGTTTTTAAGGCCGAAGCGTTCGTTTTGGTAGCTGCCGCAATCCGGTCGGGATCGACATCCTTCATGAGGTCCGGACTGGGCGAATAGATCGAGAGGAATGCCGCGCCGTTCTCCGCCATTTCCGTCATGCCTTGGGCCTTCCACATCGGATACTCCTGGAAAGCCTCCATCGGAGCCAGCTTGTATTTGATATGCGCGAGCTGCTCGTCGCTCCACTCCACATGCACATGCTTGGCTCCGGCTTCATAGGCTTTGGCGGCAATGAGCCGTACCAGCTCGACCGCTTGAAGCGGTGCGTTCACAACCAGCGTCTGCCCTTTCTGCACGTTCACTCCGACATGCACAGCCAACGCCGCATACTTCTCCAACTGCTCTTTCGTAGGAACCATAGCACCCTCCATCATCATTGTTGTTTTTTCTACAGTATAACCTTTTCGCAGTCCGGCACCAAATCTCTTCCATAAAAAGAAAACCGCCTTATCGACGGTTTCTTCATGCTATCGTATGAATAGCGTATATCGCTTAAGATTTTCTCGGCTTGGCGCCCGCCACCTCCGAATCCCGGTTGTTGCCGGGCGCTGCTTTTTTGCCGTTGTTGTTGGCGTTGTCGCGTGACATCGAAGTCTCCCCCTTTCCTAAGAATCAGGGGTAGTGTGTCCTAAAGCGCGCCAAGGCATTCGATCAAAAAGTCGTTTTCTTCCTTCGTTCCCACCGTTATACGCACATGCTCCGGGAGCCCCCAAGCTCCCCCATAGCGTACGATAACCCCAAGGCGAAGCAGACGCTCATACTGTTGAGCCGCATCGGGCCCGAGCTTCACCAGCACAAAGTTGCTGCTGCTTTGGGTATACGGCAGTCCCAGGCGATCCAAAGCCTCGTACAATTGCCGGCGGCCCTGTTCATTTAACCGCTGCGAAGCCTCTATATGCTCCACATCGGTCAAAGCAGCCGTTGCAGCCGCCTGGGCCAGCGCATTGACGTTGAAAGGCTCCTTCACCTGCAAAATATGACGGATTAGGCCTTCCGGAGCGGCGCCAAATCCGACGCGGATCCCGGCCAGGCCGAAAATTTTGGAGAAGGTCTGCAATACAAAAATCGGATATCCTTCGCGTACAAAATCCAACCCGTCGGTATAATCCGACGCCGATGCATAATGGCTGTATGCTGCATCATACACCACCAGAACGCGTTTGGGCAGCTGATCCAGCAAACGCTGAAGCTCTCCCTTGGGCATATAGGTGCCCGTCGGGTTATTCGGGGAACAAATCCAGACGATTTTGGTCCGTTCCGTTAATGCCGCCAGCAGTGCGTCCACATCATAACCAAAATCATCTCTCAACGGTACGCTAATGACCGAGGCTCCCATCAGATTCGCTCCAAATTCATATTCACTGAATGTAGGGGACGGCGCAATAACTTCATCGTCCTGCTCCAGGAATGTCTCGGAGATCAGTGTAATCAGCTCGTCCGCCCCGTTAGTCACGACCAGCTGCTCCGGTTTTAGGTGAAGCCGGTAAGAGATGGCTTCCCGAAGCCCCGAAGCCTGGGCATCCGGGTACCGGTGAAGCTCCGGCAAACCATGGATGATGGCCTCCACCGCTTTGGGCGAAGCCCCCAGCGGATTTTCGTTAGAGGCCAGCTTCACCACCTTGCTCAGACCAAGCTCCTGCTGCACCTCCCAGATTGGTTTTCCCGGAGAATAAGGCTTCATCAGCTCGAGTGTTTTGCGGGCTTGAACCAGCAGCAATTCTGCTGAATTCATCGTATGCTGCGAATCTTTCATCTGCTTCACCATCCTTTTTTGCGATAATGAGATAATAAATTAATACGTTACTAAAGTAAAGTATTTTTTTTGAGAACGGACTCCGTTTTAGAGACCGAACACAGCATATCCATGACCGCTTGGCACGAAGCAAAAAAAGTTATACCACCGACAATAATAGACAGCATTTTCAGACTCTCTGATATATCATGTAAGAGTTCATTCCATTGGATAATAGAATCCCCAAATTTAGGAGCCACAGTAACCTATGATTAACCTTTCGGAACGTATCTCGGCATCCAAAAAAAGATGCCAAACCTATGGACTAAACCCGGTTGTGATCCCCACGCCCTCCAGCAGACTAACAGCCGCCGAGCTGCAAAACAATAGGATCAAATTTGACGAGCTTTTATCGGTCATGAGCTTGTTTGCCGGTCGAATCATGCATTTGCTCAACAACATTCCGCTCCTGCTGGTTCTTACAGATGAGAAAGGATTTATTCTGGAGATGTACGGCGATCAACTCATCAAGAAAACCGTCACGGAGCTCGGTATCGTCAAAGGAATCCAATACACCGAAGAATCCATGGGAACCAATTCGGTTCACTTGGCCTTGACGGAACGTTCACCCGTTTCACTCATCGGTCAAGAACATTTTCACGAGGCTTTGCATCATTTAGCCTGCTACAGCGTCCCCTTTCACTTTACCGGCAGTCACCATTTATCGGGTACCATCTCTCTATTGACTATGATCGACTATCAAAACCCGGTTTTTATCACTCTTCTGTCTAATATCGCCGATTCCATCGAACGAGAGCTCCTGCTGTCAAGAAACAATCACAAGCTGGATATTTTAAACCGGATTTTAATTAAAAACATGCGGCACGGCATCATTATCACCGACCCATTCGGAAGAGTTACCGAATGCAATCCTTTTGCCGAACAAATCACCAATTGTACAAAGCAGGAGCTGCTTGGAAGCTCGATCTTTGACATACAGCCCTTTGGACAATACATGTACAAGGTGCTCGAATACCGCAAATCTTATGAGAACGTGGAGTTGACCTTTGGCAATTTGCAAAGCGGAGGGATCGTGTGCCAGTTTGACAGTTATGCGATCTATGACGATAAAAACAGGGTTATCGGAGCCTACGCCCAGTTCCGCGATATCACGGAGCGCTTTCTGCTGGAGCGTCAAATCATCACGGCGGAGAAATTTTCCGTCATCGGCAAGCTCGCCGCCGGTCTTGCCCACGAGATCCGCAATCCGCTTACCTCCATTACCGGGTTTATCAAAATACTTAAAACAAGTGAACACTTTACGGAAAAGGAACATAGGTACATTGAAATTGTCCATAACGAGCTGCTCCAGCTGAATAAACTGATATCCCAATTTGTGCTGATGGCCAAACCCAGCTTCCCCGACCTGAAACGATTCAATATGCAGGAGCTGATGAAAGAAACGCTGCTTTTTATGGAAAGCCAGTTTATTATCAAGAATGTTTCCGTACAATTTACCCACGAGAACAACCCCATTATGCTGCATGCCGACCCTCTCCAAATCAAGCAAGTGCTGATTAACATCCTGCAGAATGCATTGGAAGCCGTTGATGAAAAAGGAATGATTTTGATTTCGCTGGAATCCGATATGAACCATGTGAAAATACGGATTGAGGATAACGGCATCGGTCTGGAGAAAGACGAGCTTGATCAAATCTTGAACCCTTTCTTCACCACCAAAGAAAACGGGCTAGGGCTCGGGTTGTCCGTCAGCTACCGTATTATTGAAAATCATGGGGGTACGATCGATATTACTTCGAACAAACATGCGGGAACCACGATGACGATTACGTTACCCTTGCTGCAGGCCTAGCACATAAAGAGGGCGCTTTCTTCAAGCGCCCTCCGGTTCAAATCCTTTTACAAGCTTTTGCATGGTAAGGATTCTATATTTGAATTTCCCTTTCTTTGAAAATACGCATCACTACGCCCAATCCCGCTATTGCTTTCGGAAAACCCGCATATGCCGAGCAGTGTAGAATCAATTCCACAATTTCCACAGGCTGCAGTCCTACGTTCAGAGCGGCGTGAATATGAAAATCGAGCTGGTCCACAGCTCCCTGCGTGATCAATGAAGACAGAGTGATCAGCTCGCGCTGCTTGACATCCAGTCCGGGACGGGCGTAAATATCGGCAAACCCGTTGCTTACGATAAATTCGGCGAAGTCGGGATAAAAGCTGCGAATCGCTTCCAGCGGAGGGAACTCCTTTCCCCCCGTCATTTCTTTTAAAACCTCCAACCCTTGCTCATACCTTGCGCTTTCCATAATAGAACTCCTTTCCACCGTAAAAATAAATTTTGCCGGCTTATTCCAACGTTAACAGTCTGGTTAAGATCGGCGGGATTTCATTAGGATCCACTATGATTTCAATGACCGTAGGACCTGGTGATTGCATGGCCGCTGCCACAGCCTCCCGAATTTCCTGGGCGGTCTTGCAGCAGACGCCCATCGCCCCTAAGGAACGGCCGAACATGGCGGCATCCAGAGGCGTTTGGTATACGGCACCTACACTGCGTCCGGTGTTGAAGGACATTCCTTTGTCGACCATGTCCAATCGGCCGTTATTCAACACGATAAACAGAACCGGAAGACGGTGGTTCACGGCGGTGGCAATTTCCGTTCCGTGCATCATGGCGCACCCGTCGCCGGTCAGGCACACAATGGTGCGTTCCGGCAAAGCCGCTTTGGCTCCGACCGCATAGCCGATAGCATGGCCCATAGCGCCAAAGACATCGTCGAAATAAAAGGTGCCCGGCTGGTGAACATCGTAATGACGAATGGCGTAGAACGTATGGCTGCCGTCATCTCCGAACACCATCGCATCGTCCGGCAAAGCGGAACGAAGGGCCAGGACCGCCTCCACCGCAGAGAGAAGACGCCCCTCCTCCGCTTCCACGGACAGCGCCTCCAGCTCCGCGGTTGCAGCCGCTTCATAGATCACGGGCTGCGCTTCCGCCAGATCAATCAGCTTGGCCAGATTTGTCTTTGCATCTCCCAAAATGATGCAGGTAGGAACGGGAAGCGCTTTGGACACAAAGGTCACGTCGTAGTCAAAATGAATGACCTGCTTTGGCATCATCTGCGGGGTAAACCCGGACAAAGTCATATCGCTCAGCTTCGTCCCTACCGCAATCAACAGGTCGACGCCTGATTTCATGTAGTCGTTGGCTTGTACCGTACCCCCGAGCCCGAAATTCCCAAGGCTGAGCGGATGGTTTGTAGGGAATGCCCCTTTACCGCCGGGCGTCATAATCACCGGGATGTTCCAGTGTTCGGCCAGTATGCGAATTTCATCGTAAGCCTCCGCAGCCATCACGCCCTTGCCGACGAACAGCACAGGTCTTTTGGCGGCGTTGAGCAGCGGTATGGCCTCTCCCACATTCGGCGAGATCATCTGAGGAATGTGATCGGGCAGATGGAGCGTAAACGGCTCGATCTGCGCCATCAGAACATCAAAAGGGATGCATAGGTGCACCGGCCCTTTAGCACCGGCGAAAGCTTTCTCCAGCGCATGTTGAAGATAAAGACGTACAAGGTCCGGCCGTTCGGTTCTGGCGCTGAACAACGTGACCGGTTCGAACATCTTGACCAAGTCGGTTCCAAAGCAGCTGGAGTCCTGCCCTAACGCTTTGCCCGATTCGGCAGCCGAGGGCTGACCTGTGATTATGAGCAGCGGCAGGTTATAGGCCTTCGCTTGACCGGCTGCTGTCAGCAGATTGGTACCTCCCGGCCCGGACGTTCCAATGGCCACTCCCAGTTTCTTGTTGCCCAGCGCATAGCCCGCTGCGGCAAAGCCCGCACCCGCTTCGTGGCGGGTCAAGACAAACTCTACATCTGCGCTATCCAAATCGAGCATTAAAGGGGAAATCGATTTTCCCGGGATGCCGAACACATGATTGATACCCCAATTCTTCATATTGCCCGCCAATACTTGCGACAATCGCATGTTTGCACCATCCTATTTTCAAACTGTGACGCTTTTAAAATATTTTGTCTCCAATTCCTTAGCAGACAGAGGGGGACTGTAATAATAGCCCTGGAGTTCATCACATTTTTGCTCTTTCAAAAAGGACACCTGTTCCTTCGTCTCGACGCCCTCAGCGATCACATGCAGGCCCAGGTGATGCGCCATGGAAATAATGGCTCCTACGATCCTCGCATTGCTCTGATCGCTTGCAATATCCTTGATGAAGGATTTGTCAATTTTCAGGCGATGGATCGAAAACTGTTTCAAATAATTCAAGGAACTGTAGCCTGTACCGAAATCGTCGATGCTGATTTGTACGCCAAGCTCGCTTAGTTCATCCAGTATCGTACTCGCTTTATCCACGTCCATGGTCATCGTTTCGGTAATTTCCAGTTCTAAATACTGCGGTTCCAGCCCCGTCTCCTCGAGAACTTTTTCAACGGTTTCGCACAAATTTTTCTTCATAAATTGTGCTGTCGATAGATTGACGGCCATCCGGACCTTCGGAAAACCCGCATCCTGCCACTGCTTGTTTTGCAGACAGGCTTTCCTTAAGACCCACTCCCCGATCTGAACAATCAATCCCGTCTCTTCGGCCAGCGGTATAAATTCGTTAGGAGAAATCAGCTTATACACGGGATGCTCCCAACGAATCAATGCTTCCACGCCGACGATTTGGCCGGTATCCATTTCGATTTGCGGTTGGTAGTGAAGAACCCACTCCTGTCGTTCCACGGCTTTACGCAGCGCATTCTCGAGCGTCAATCTCTCATGCGACGATTGGTCCATGGAAGGTGCGTACAGCACATACGTATTCCGGCCCATATCCTTGGCTTTATAAAGCGCCGTATCGGCGTGAATCATTAAAGTTTCCGCATCCTGTCCGTCATCCGGGTAATAAGAAATGCCGACGCTTGCCGAAATATGAAATTCCTGTCCCTGAATCATAAAGCTGCGCTCAAAATTTTTCAAGATGGTCTCCGCCGTAATGATGGCGGCCATGGATTCGGAGCCTTGCGGTACGATAATCGTAAATTCGTCCCCACCCATTCGGGAAAGGAAGCAGCCGGAGCGAAGTCCGTATTTCAGGCGTTCTGCGGCCTCGTACAGCAGTAAATCTCCGTTCTGGTGGCCGAACGTATCATTCACCATCTTGAACCGGTCGAGATCAATATACAGGACAGCGAATCGGCCCTCGTTATGTCTGGCTGTCTCAAACATTTCGCCAAGCTGCCTATAAAAGTTTCGGCGGTTCGGAAGCCCCGTCAAATCATCGTGGTAAGCCAAATGATTGTACTTTTCCTCTGCTTCGTAGAGTCTTGTAACGTCCCTGAACTGGCCAATGGCTCCGATAATCTGGTAATGCTCGTCATATATCGGAATGGCGTCAAACAAACAGACAAACTTCGATTTGGTTCTGTTTCGTTCAAGGATCAGTTGGATGTTCTCGTATTTGCTTCCTTTCTCGATCACATCCGAAATGTACTGTCCCATTGGGCTGAACATCCGCACAACTTGATGCCGGTTCAAACCCTTTCTTAAGCCTGTCAACTGCTCGGCTATATCGTTCATTTCCACAATGGTGCCTTCTTTATCCGTCATAATGATGCCGTTACGGGTGGAATTGATCATAATTTGGTTCAGAACGTTCAGCCTTTGGTTCCGCTTAATGAGCAGCAGCTCCCGCTCAATGGAATCGACGGCCAAATCGAGCAAAGTCAAATAAAAAGGGTTGGCCAGATCAATGGAGGTCATGATGGAAATTGTTCCGAGCAGGTCATTGTGATCTCTGTAATGAAAAGGAACAGCATAGCAAGCATTATTGAACAAATACGTGTGGTAATGGTCTTCACCGATCAGCTCTACGGGATGCCGTTCTTTGAGGCTCAAATTAATCACATTCGTCCCGCATGATTCCTCGGTAAACCGTACTCCGATTTGAATCCCCAGCCGATTGATCGTCTGTTTGATTGTCTCATCCCCTTCCATATCCAAAATGACTCCCGCTTCATCGGAAATGACAATTAAAATGGGGCTCCCCTTTGAGGACAACAGCAGCTTTTTCACAAAAAATCGAACGACGGCCAGCACGTTCTCATACTCGTTCAATTTTCGGTTCAGTTCGGATATCGACAACTTTTCCTTAAATACGGGAATGGCGTCAGGATTGAGACAAGCCTCCTGGCTCCTTCGCTTGGATGCCATGATGTATTCCGACTTGGACTTTTTTTGGTGCCTTTCACGATGAACGCTTTTTCCCAAGTCTCCCGTTTTTCCGTTACCTTGACGGTCCAGCATAATAATCAACATCCCTTTTGTAAAATAAGAACGAAAATAGGTAAATTATGAGAAATGAGCGTTACCTTCTCTTCCACATATACCTAAGTAAATCCTGCAATCGAAATAATAAATTCATGATTAAAAACAGACTTTATTTTCTCATAGTTCTTTAGAACTAATTGACCCGGCTTACAATTAATGACCAATATCTCATTCATTTTTCTGGTTGCAAAGCCCGTACCTTTGCGCAAACCCCGGAATACACTGTGATACATACGCCTGTCAGGGAGGACGATGTGATGTTTCCCAGAAATCAGTGGTACAAGCTTGTCCTGCTTTTATATATGACCGTTTGGTTCTCAGGGAGCTTTTGGATGGGCGGAGTGATCAAAAGCGGCGCGTTCAGCCATTGGCTCGGAGTTGAAGTGAAGGCCGTGGAAGAATACGTATTCTACGCGCTTGCCGGAGCGATTGGAGGCACCCTGTACGCGATGAGGCTGTTCCATGAGTTCTATGATCAAATTTCCGAACGCTGGGTTTTGTGGTATTTATTGAGGCCGATTAAATGTGCCGGTGCCGCTGTGATGACGATCGTGCTGTTCCAAAGCGGCATCATGCTGCTGCAGACCGGAACCTCGATGGAAGCGAAAATCGGCATCGCTTTTTTGGTCGGCTTCGGTTACGGAAAGCTGATGGATAAGCTAAAGGCTTTAACGGAAGCGCTGTTCAACGGGAGCAACGAGAAGACGCCCGGGGATCAGCCGCCGAAATAGCCGGACCGAGCGGTTCACAGCCAATTCGATATCTGATCCGTCTGGCAGAAAAACCTTCCGGTATATCTTTGACCGGAAGGTTTTTGATATTGCTTACGGATTGATTATTTTGCAACTAGTATAGCTTTACTGCGCCAGCCTGATGCTGTAATACCTCATCGATTTCAAGCGGCTTCGAAACGCCAGCTTTAGCGCCCCGCCTGCCGCCGGCCCGAAAATCACATTGTGTTCTGTACCCGTTCAATCCGGCATGCCGCGAACGCTTGGCTATATATGCGTTTCTTCCGGCTCAGTAACCGACACCATCATGTCCGACCATTGCGGCAGTTTCGCATCCTCCAAAAGAATATGGCTTCGTTTGGTGCCTTCCTGCTGGCGCACAACCCAGGTGCGGATGATCTCATTCATCCGCTGCGCTTCTTTGGTTGGAATCTGATGTCTGGCATTCTCCAGTAAATAAAGCGAGTAACTAGGCAGCTGCTTCTGCAGAATGCTGAGATAACGTTTGAACCTCTTATCCTTTTTCCCGAATAAGAGCAGGATGGGAGCGCGAAGCTCTTTCAACCTATTCGTACAATTATATTTTAAGCTAAAGCGGTAATATTGGTACAGGTTTCGGATATCGCCTTGTACCGAGGTTCCGTATAGCTGTTTAAACGTTTGAAGGCTGTCGGCATTACCGGCTGAAATAGCGGCCGCGAGCAATCGTTTGGCTCCTAATGCCGAAAGAACGGAGGCCAGCCAGATTTCCAGTTTGAGCACGGGAGTGCAGACCTCCGACATCGCAGCGACAAGAATCCCGCCCAGGAAGCGTTCCGGATAATTCAGCATCGCTTCCAGAACAATCGAACCGCCGGTTGAGTACCCGCAAAGATACGCTTTTTGAATACCCAACTCATCCATCAGCTGCCGAACATCCTCGGCTATGAGCGAATAGGTAATGGGCTCTTTGGAATATGGGCTTTTGCCATGGCCCCGCATATCGAATGTGATCACTTGAAAATATTCCGCGAGCTGATGCAGTTGATACGTAAACGTGTGTCCTGTGATCAGAGGCGGATGCAAGAACAGTATAGGGACACCCTGTCCTCTTATCCGGTAATACAGCTTAGTACCGTTGATGTCGGCATAAGGCATATCGGCCATCCCCTTTTGGTATATTTGGTATCGTCTTGAGATAAATCGCAAATATCCTTTCCAGGACTTGGGGAAATTATACAGAGCCGGCTGTTCTTATGCCATTCTCCAACGGTACGCTGCTTACAAAATGTTCAATACCCTATTGACCGAGGCGAGTACGCGGTCTTTCTGAAAGGGCTTAACCACAAAATCTTTGGCTCCTGCGGTAATGGCGTCCACCACCATTTTTTTCTGACCCATCGCCGAGCACATAATGATCAAGGCTCCCGGATGAAGCTTAACGATTTCCCTGACAGCCTCTACCCCATCCATCTCAGGCATCGTAATGTCCATCGTCACCAAATCCGGACGCGTGCTCATATACGCTTGAACCGCTTCCAAACCGTTGCTCGCTTCCGCAACAATTTCATGACCTTCCTCCATAAGTATCGTCCTAATCATCGCACGCATGAATGCGGCATCATCCACTACCATGATTTTTGCCATTTCTCTGCCCCCAAGTTATCAACCTCTCTATCATTATGCCAGATATTCCTTAAAAAGTTGTTAAAAATTCGCAAGTTTCTTTTCGAATTTTGTAAAATAAGCTCACAATTCAGCAAAAAAACCGTCCAGCGTCTCATGGAGTCAGTCCCCATGAGATACCAAACGGCTTTTGTTTATGAAAATGGAATATAAATACTCACCCCTTCAGCGTGGGAGAACTGTTCATCGGTACCAAGACGCTCTACTCGGCTGTAAGGTCAACATCCATCGGAAGCCGCAGATCTTGGATAGGATACGTACGCTCCCCCCACCGAACGGAGACTTGCTTCAATATCAATTCCTCGATTTTGGACACGAGGGTATGCTGTCCCTCTTCCCTAAAGGGTGACACCGCTGACCTTTGATGATACTTCCCTTGATGCTGTGCTCCTTCCCATGACGGCCAGTTCAATGGATAGGACTCCTGACCAGCGGCATCCGCCGCGCCGCCGAGTAAAACCGCGCGAAAAGATAAAACCGGCGTTTCACGGTCCTTCAGATGCTTGACCAAGCTTCCCTTCGTCCGTTCAAAGCTGTAGAAAAAATAAATGTGTTCTTTGTTGTACCAAACCTCGTACATGGTTAAAAGCAGGTCCGTTTCCGGTACAGGCACCTGAATATGAAAGCTTCGGGTAAGACCGAGTTCTTCCGCGCGTTTTAGCCCAGGCGTTTTTTCATATTGATAATCTTTAACCCGATCCCAACTGGCCGCATGCACGATCCGGGTAGCGTCCTTCCTTAATCCTACCCCGATAACTATAAAAAACAACGTAAGGGTTACTACGATAGCAATGAGCAGCGGCTTGGGAAAAAATATGGAATTCAACACATCACCTACGTTTCCAATAAGAGAACCTCAATCGAGGCCATTTAAGAATGAGCGGCCGCGATTCAGAGACAGGTTTTCTTTATCGTTAAGAAAATACTACCTTTTTATACGAAAAAAGCGCTTACAAGTTGCGGTGACAAAGCAGGTTTCTATACAGGATATCGGTGCCCCGTCTATTCCGCCGCAGTGACTCCGCCCGTACAGGTCCGGGAGGCACGGAAAATTTTCTCACTTAAGGAAGAAAAAGAGACCTCTTGCGGGAAGGTCTCCCTTTGCTATCTAGTCATCCACCGCATTTGCCAAGAAATCGACGAGATGCATGGCTTCCATCGTATCACCGCGGCCGAGGCGGTGAACCCCCCACTTCATCTGAAGCAGGCAGCCGGGATTCGCAGTCACAATGACCTGTGCATGCGTCCGGTCCACGTGCTCCATTTTATGGTCGAGCACGCTCGCGGACATCTCCGGCTGCGTCAGGTTGTAAATGCCGGCGGAGCCGCAGCAGCTCTCAGCGCCCTGCAGCTCACGCAGCTGTACGCCAGGCAGGGAACGGATGAGCTGACGGGGAGGCGAAGATACGCGCATGACGTTGCGGAGATGGCACGAGTCCTGATAGGTGACCGTGATCTCCCGCTCCGGCTGCCGCTGCGGCTTGAGCGGCAGCGGACGTCCGTCGGCGAGCAGCTCTGACACGTCGCGGACACTGGCCGCGAAACGGCGGGCCTCCGGCTCGCCGGAATCTCCGTGAAGGAGGTGATCGACCTCCTTCAGACTGGCGCCGCAGCCGCCGGCATTGCTCACGACGAAATCGGCGTGAGCTGCAGCAAAGGCTGCGATGTTGCTCTTCATCAGCCGGCGGGCGCTCTCCCGTTCGCCCGCGTGGGCATGCAGCGCTCCGCAGCAGGTTTGAGAGGTAGGGATAACGACCTCGTAACCCGCCTTGCGGAGCAGCTTGACCGTGTTCACATTGGTCTGCGTGAACAACACATCCATGATGCAGCCGCGGAAAAAACCGGCACGGGCCAAAGGCTCCCCCTCAGCCGGTATGACCAATACCGGTTCCTTTCCTTCTGTCTGTTCCCAACGGGCGGGCAGACCAAGCCGCTGCCAGCGCTTAATCACACCGTCGCTCGAGGCGTCGGGAAGGACGGCTTCCATTTCCCGCATATGCTCAGGAAAAAGCTTCATCACTCCGAGGCCCTGCGAAAGCTTTCGCATTCCACTTGCTTGATACAGCTTGAGCAGGCCGCCTGCAATCCGCATCCGGCCATGATGCGGAAACAGCCGCTCCATGAACAGATGCCGAATTTGTTTGACGTGCCAAGGACGCTTGACGGTAGCTGCAATGGATTCGCGTGCTTGCTCAATGAGCTGTCCGTATTTGACGTCCGATGGACAAGCCGGCTCACAGGCGCGGCAGCCGAGGCATAAATCCATCTGTTCTTGAAACCGGATATCCGGCTCCATTTTCCCATCATAGACGGCCTTCATCAGTGCAATTCTTCCACGCGGCGACGCTGCCTCCAATCCGGTTTCCTGAAATGTCGGACAAGCCGTCTGGCAGAAGCCGCAGCGCATGCAGTTGGTCAGCTGCTCGGAATCCAGCGTTAGCTTTAGCTTCTCCGTAAGCTGCTTTTCTTCTACAGCCATGCTCACTCACCTCCCTTTGCGGAAGAGGAATCATCTCCAGCTGTTTTAAATACGATCCTCTTGCGTGTCTCAGCAAACATTTTGCCTGGGTTTAACAGTCCATCCGGGTCAAACGCATGCTTTAACCGCTTCATCAAGTCGATCCCCGATGCGCCGACCTTCCATTCCAAATATGGGGCTTTGACACGTCCTACACCATGCTCCCCGGTAATTGTTCCGCCCAAACGAATCGCCGCCTCAAAGATATCCTCGAACGCCTCTTCAACCCGGTGGATTTCTTCAGCATCCCTGGCATCGGTCATCGCCGTCGGATGCAGGTTGCCGTCGCCCGCATGGCCGAACGTACAAATTTGCACGTTGTGCTTGAGGGCAATGCGCTGTATTTCCAGGACCATTTCGGCGAGTTTGGATCTCGGCACGGTAGCATCTTCTAAAATTGTCGTCGGCCTTAGTCGCGAGAGCGCCGCAAGCGCACTCCGCCGGGCTTCCATAATCTTGGCTCCTTCCTCTGCAGACGCCGCTACCCTCACCTGAATGGCACCTTCTTGCACACAGATGCCTTCAATCAGCCTCAAGTCCTTTTCCACCTGCGCCTCTTCACCATCTTGTTCGATCGCCAGGATCGCCTGCGCATCAACAGGAAGTCCGATCCGTGCAAAATCCTCTACGACCTTAATGGTCGATTGGTCCATAAATTCCAAGGTACACGGCGTTATCCGGTTAGCGATAATCCGGGATACCGTCCGGGCAGCCGCCGGCAAATCGGCAAAAACAGCCACCATCGCCCGCCGGTAAGCCGGTTTCGGAATGAGCTTCACCGTTGCCTCGGTAAGAATAGCCAGCGTTCCGCCGGATCCTACAAGCAACCGGGTCAAGTCGTAGCCTGCAACATCCTTCACCAGCTTTCCCCCGGTACGCAGAATCTCACCGTTGGCAAGCACGGCCTCCAGCCCGATGACGTAATCCTTGGTGGTCCCGTACTTTAATCCGCGAAGCCCCCCGGCACCCAAAGCAATATTGCCGCCCATCGTGCATATGATCATGCTGCTCGGGTCGGGAGGATAGAACAGTCCGGTATCTTCCACAGCCGTATGGAATTGCTTTGTATTGAGTCCGGTCTGGAATGTCGCCGTTAAATTATCCTGATCAATCTCAAGCAGGCGGTTCATTCTCGTCATCACCATGACAATCCCGCCATGCAGCGGAACGACACCGGCACACAGGTTGCTGCCGGCTCCGCGCGTAACGACAGGAACGGAATGCTTGGCACACACCTTCATCACCGCAGCAACCTCTTCCGTGGACGCAGGAAACACGACTCCGTCCGGCATCGATTGATACAATGGTGTCGCATCATAACTATAAGAAACAAGTGCTTCCATATCGTCACGGAACCAGGATGGTCCAACAATGGAGCGAAGCTCCCCGCGAATCAATTCGTTTAACAAAAGATCCCCTCCCAGATAAGCGCTTTCATTATGCTAAAATTAAATAATCAGGTCATCAGATGAGTTAAATTATAAAAGGGCTTTCTTCTTTTTGTCAACGAAATGCTTCCGCGAACCAAACGTGTTACAATATAATATTGCAGCCCGCCCTATTTACATACAGGAAGGAAACTCGAACATGATCCGCAAAGCATATGAAATCGTTGCCGATACTTTACGCGAACAAATTATACAAGGCTTATGGCCGCTGGACGGCAAATTGGATTCCGTCGAGCAGCTCGCCGTGCGGTTTGGCGTCGGCCGTTCCACGATCCGTGAGGCGCTTATGTCGCTCAAAGCACAGGGATGGGTTGACGTCCGCCATGGTGAAGGTACATTCGTCCTTAAGAATACCGATTCCCTCCAGATCGAAGCTCCGGAAATCGCCAATATCCAGCAATTAAGACAATGGCTTGAGCTCCGGTTTATTCTCGAAACGGAAAGCTCATCTTTAGCGGCTGAACGTTGTACGCCTTTTCACTTGCAGGATATGAAAAATATCATCCAGGAGATGATGTCAAGCAAAGAGGAAGATCGTCTGGAGAAAAGCGATATTGCTTTTCATCTGGCTGTTGCCCGGGCATCCGGCAACGAACTGCTTGTGCGAACACTCGAAACGCTCTTTCTCACCATGGGACCTGTCATGAGAGAAAGCCGACGTTTGTGGCTATTTGCAGAGCAAAGCCAAACCGCCCGTCTCTCCGAGGAGCACCGGTCAATTGTGGAAGCCATTGAAAAAAGAGACCCTGCGCTTGCCAAAACGCGCATGGCCTCCCATCTTCGTAAAGTGGAGCATATTCTGAATAAATTAAGTTATGAGGATTAAACCCTCGGTAGAACCGTTTACGAAAGTACGCCTTTCCTGTCATTGAGCCATTCACAGGTGTCCGCGCATGCACACAATGCTTTTTTGACCGAGCACCAAGACCGCTTGGCATAGTAGATCGGCACCTCCTGCTCTTTGGCCTGCTGTTTAATCGCTTTGGTCAAATTATGATTCACATAATCGGTAAGCACCAGTACCGCATCGACCTTGTCAGGTATGCCCTTTCGTACCATTTGACACTTCCGACCCGACATATGCATGACTTCATCAAACCCAATATCCGCCAAATGTTCGGGCATATTGCCCAAATGATCAGCTCCTACGACCAAAATCGACGCCATGATCACGTTCTCCTTTACAAAATAGATTTATGAGCTTACGCAAGTATTCATCCCGTGCAGGGTGAAGCTATATGTATAATTTGATAATGATTCTCAATTTCATTCTTGAATCAATGATAATCGTTCTCATCAACAAAGTCAAGCGGAGTTATTATGCCCCTCCAAGTGCTTATGGCCACTATCCCAAACGCTCAGTAAAAATTCTCAATGCAGAGGTTCAATCAAAAATAGCGGGATTTACAAAATAGTAGAATTTCACTTGAAATGGGAACATATGTTTGTTATGATTTTTATGTGAGCTTTTGTTTTGAAAGGAGGGGATTTTTTTGAAGATGGAGTTCATAACTTGGATGGAATTTAGAAATCATTTCAGTACGGAAGAAGCATGTGCAAATGCCTTGTTTCAAGCCAAGTGGCCTAACGGGTTCTCCTGCTCTCGCTGCGGACATCCCCATGCCTCCACAATCGTCACCCGCAGGCTGCCTCTCTATGAATGCCGCCACTGCCATTACCAATCGTCTCTTACCGCAGGAACACTTATGGAAGGAAGCCGTACGGAGCTGCGCAAATGGTTCATAGCCTTATTTCTTATTTCACGAACCGAATGCGGCACGAATGCCGTCGAATTAAGCCGTACCATCCGTGTTACTTACAAAACAGCCTGGCTGATCCTGAGAAAGATCCGTCATGCCATAAGCAAGGCCGATGGACGTTCCCTCCTGTCAGGCGTCGTTCGGGTTAACGGTTCCGTCTACGGACGGCCTCATAATCCCAGCTGGTACCATCATCCGCAGGAGCATCCGCTGTTGATCGGCGCATCGATGGACGAGCATGGAGAGCCTGTCCGCATCAAAATGAAGGTGGTCTCCGGGGAACACCGCAGGGAGCGGCTTATTCTTCGTTCTGCCGAACACCTGTTTACTGCACAGTGTATAGAACCCAAGACAAAGGATGTCCAAATCGTCACAAGTCGCTGGAGCCGCAAGCGCTTCCAACGCCTGCTCCATGTTTCCGCTGCAGCGAGTCAATGGATCAATTCGACCTTTCATGGACTTGGTTCCAAGCATCTTCAAGCTTACCTGGACGAATTTTGCTATCGACGGAACCTCTCTCTTCAACAAACGCCGGTATTTCGCCACTTAGTACACCTATGCGCCGTAACACCAAGCGTTACATACTCGTTTTTAACGGGAGATTGGAGTCTGAAGCCCCTTATCCCTTAGTCCGGCTGCATTTGCACAAACCCCCATACTGCAGCGAGCGCATTCATTCACCGCCGATCCAGCATTTACATGTCCCCACCATATCAAGCATTTACATGGATAGCCTATCACTCTTCATCCGGCAACTAGGAGGATGCATTGGGGGGACAGGGGACACACTGGGGGGACGCACTCAGGGGAACATGCGCAGTATCTGAGCCAAAGGGATAGTGACCATAAGTCGTTGTGAGAAAAGATATGCATCAATCCGAATCTGAATCCGAGAATAAAAATAAAGCCAGCCCCCTTCAGGAGAGCCGACTTTGTTTCCGTGATCCGTTTCATTTGATTTTTACGTTGTGCCTGATTTACCATTACGCCGCCAAAAATTAAACATCCGCCGCGCATCTGAAGCCCATGTTTCCGCTCGAGCTGTCAGGCGTATTTCTGCTTCTCGCGGCAACTCTGTAACGATTGCAGTACGATTTGTGGCATAAGTAAGATCCGCCGCGCATCACTTTTGCACTGCCCTTATCCGGTCCTATCGGATTCTCACGAGGACCGTTGATATGAAAGGTCGGGCTGAACCAATCGGCACACCACTCCCAAACGTTACCGGATACATTGTAAAGACCATAGCCGTTAGGCCGAAAAGAACGAACGGGTGCCGTCCCGGCGTATCCGTCGCTGCAGTTGTTTTTATCCGGGAATTTCCCCTGCCAAATATTGCAGCGATGCTCTCCGCCCTGCTTCAGTTCATCCCCCCACGGATATCGTTTCTGCACCAGACCGCCTCTGGCCGCATATTCCCATTCCGCTTCCGTAGGCAGCCTTTTTCCTGCCCACCGGCAGTATGCAGCGGCATCGTTCCAGGATACATGGATGACCGGATGATCCATACGGTCCATGATCGATGAGTCCGGACCTTCCGGACATTTCCAATTCGCCCCTTCTACTTGCCACCACCATGGCGTTTGTTGTACGACTTGCGTTACTTTTCGGCTCACGGCCTCCGAGACGAACAAATGAAATACGAACGACCAGCCAAACTGCTCGGCCTCGGTTACATATCCGGTTGCGTCAACGAACGCCTTGAATTCTTGATTGCTTACCGCACAAGGATCGATATAAAAAGGACGGAGCGTCACTTTGCGTAAAGGCCCCTCTCCATCCGACGGATATCCTTCTTTATCATCCGTTCCCATCATAAAATCCCCGCCGGGGAGATAAATCATTCCTTCTTTGGAAGGACGTGACAAACCTTCTATCCACTCTTGTCTTGGATGTCCCTCTGCCTCTCCTTTGTTATGATCTCTACTCGCAGAACAGCAGCAGCCTTGTTTTATGTTGGGATCGGCCATGTTCGCGACCTCGCTTTCCAAAACTTCGGTATACCTTAAGCATACAACACTTTATTTCTTTTTGGAATAAACTTTTGAGCGCTACTTTTTAGTCTGGATGCTGAGCAGCATGAAAAAAGGAGATCACCCGGCAATCATTAACGCGGCGCCGAACTCACCCAACGCACGGGCAAAACCGAGAATATAGGCCGTCATCAAAGCCCGTCAAGCCAATGGCAGCGTAATGAAACGCAGTACCTGCCATTCACTTGCCCCCATCGACCGGCCCGCATCCTCCAAATCCCGGTCTACGGAGGAAAAACCAACCTTCATCGTTTTGATACACCAAGGGAAAGCGACAACGACCGAAGCGATGGCGGCAGCCCACCAAGTAAAAATAATTGTCTGTGCCAACCAGCTTTCAAAGAATTGTCCAACCCAGCTTTTCTTGCCCAGAAGCATTAGAAGAATAAATCCTGCAACGGTCTATTATATTGAGCATGCCTAATGAAAAAAAAGCTTTAGGCTACGGATGATCCATCCTTGCCCAAAGCTTTTTTATGTGCTCACCGGTTCTTCCTGACTTTCGTTGGGGTCTGTCTCCGTCTTTTGCGGATCTTGCTTCATAACCTCCAACTTTCGAATCCGATGCTCTTCTTTTTCACGGATAATAAAGATTAAGTCTTCGTACTTCCACTCCTGGCCCTCTTCCAAATCCGGATTCTGACGATACAGCCAGCCGCCGATCGTATCCAGTTCCTCACTGGTAATATCCGTATTCAGAAGGTCATTCAGGTGGTTCAACGTCACCTTGCCATCCACGATGATATGGCCCTCGCTCAGCTTCTCCACTTCGGTCTGCTCTTCTGCATCGAACTCGTCGCGAATTTCCCCGACGATTTCCTCCAGCACGTCTTCAATGGAGACCATGCCCGACGTACCGCCAAACTCATCTACCAGGATCGCGATATGGGCTCGTTCCTGCTGCATTTTTTTCAACAACGTTTTGACAGGCATAGCTTCAGATACCGTCATCACCGGATGGATCAGCTCGGATAGCTCGATTTCCGGTTCGTCATCACGACGCAGAAAATACTGCTTTGTGTTAATCATCCCGACCACATGGTCCTTACTGTCTTTAACCACCGGAAATCGGGTATATTGCTCTTCCCTAATAATACGAAGATTCTCTTCGGGCGTATTATTGAGATACAAGCAAACCATATCGGTCCTAGGAACCATGATTTCTCTGGCCAACAGCTCGTCAAATGCAAAGATCCGGTTCACATACCCGTACTCCGTCATGTTGATGTTGCCGCTTGTGTAGCTTTCGGTCAGAATGATGCGCAGTTCTTCTTCCGTATGCGCTTCTTCATGCTCTTTGGCCGGACGCAAGCCAAAAAGCCTTATTAAAGCGTTAGCCGAACCATTTAAAGCCCAGATAAACGGATACATCACTTTATAGAAGAAAATAATGGGCTTAGCCGTAATGGTACTAATCCATTCAGCCTTTTGAATGGCTACGGATTTCGGAGCAAGCTCGCCGAGCACTACATGAAGGTACGTGATGGACATGAAGGCAATTCCGAAAGAAAGAAGGCTTATAATCTCGCCCGGCAGCTCGAAGCGCTCAAACACCGGATGAAGTATTTTCTCCACTGTCGGCTCTCCCAACCAACCCAGCCCCAAAGCGGTAATCGTAATCCCCAGCTGGCAGGCGGACAAATATCCGTCCAGGTTGCTTGTGACCTTTTTCACAGCGAGCGCATTTTTGCGGCCCTCCATCACCATCTGATCCACCCGGCTAGGCCGAAGCTTTACGATGGCGAATTCCGTAGCTACAAAAAAGGCCGTTGCCACAATGAGCACTGCGACCATAAACAAATTTAAGGCGTACATTTGATTCTCCTCAGTTAATAGGATTTAAAATATGAACACCAACATATAAAGTTCTTATGAACTTATCATAGACCTTTATATACATAAACTGCAAAGTCCGTATTTGATCATTTTGGCTTAAATTGAAGCAATTTATGCTTAATTAACATCTGTGCATGACGTATTCTTTTCTTCTTATAAGCTTTGACTTTTTTACGAAATAATCTTATGATGAGTTCATATGAACTTCAAAATCGAGAAGGAAGAAATCCGATGGAACTGTTCTATTTAACGAGAAAACAAATGGCCGCTCTCTTAATGTCACTTCAAGGGATAAGCTGCAAGACACCTCTGGCCGTTCTTCAGGAAGCGTGGGCCAGATCGCATCGGGCCGAAATTCAAGGCGGCAAATCGTTCGGCGCCTTTATTTCCACGTCGCTCCCACCGATTTTCGAAAAAATCATCAAAACAAAATATCAAAATGAAGGATTTTCCCTGACGGAGATCGTCTCGCTGGGCAATCAGATTGAATATACTCACTTCTCTATTACCACCGTACAAAATTGGGTGAAACGGGATTTCAAAGATTTAATCGGTTCCCCCCGGGTTGGAAAAAAATATTCAATCAAGCAAACCGCCGTCTTGTTCATTATTGAAGATTTGAAAGCTACTCTGGATTTCGAATCGATCCGAAAGCTGTTGACGCTGCTGTTTCAAAGCCCGGATGAGGATACCGACGATTTGATCAGCCCGCTCCAATTATATTCGTTGTATTCCACGATCTTCGAGGAAATGGATCAGAATAACGATCAGGTATTGGATCTCTCCGGCCATGATATCGGCATACGAAACCACGATCATATGCTGGAACAGCTGATTAAGCAAAAAGCCGACGATTTTGCGCATTCGCTCAACGGATTAAGCGAGGAGCAAAAGGAAGCCGTGAGCAATACGATCTTTATCGCGATGGTTTCGGTGCAAACCACGTATTTTCAATCGCTGGCCAGACGCTTCTTGAATGCGACCTTATTCCTGCAGGATTTGCAATCATAAATTAAAAAAAGCCGAAAGTGTTCCGGACCGTACATCAACGGCTCCGTAAGCTTTCGGCTTGTGTATTTTACATAAACAAAATATAAAAGAAAATCGCAGCCAACACAAAACGGTAATACGCAAACCACGACAGCTTGAGCCGTTTGATCAGATTCAAAAAGGTAACGACCGCAATCATAGCGACGACAAACGCGGATACTAGGCCTGTAATAAATAATCCCATGTCGTCCATAGACAGGTACTCACGGCTTTTGTATAAGTCAAGGATCGTCGCTGCGAACATGATCGGCACAGAAACGATAAAGGTAAATTCCGCCGCGGCTTTCTGGCTCGTACCGAGCAGCATCCCTCCGGAAATGGTCGAACCCGACCTTGAGAATCCGGGCCACAAAGCAAGGCATTGAAAAAGCCCGATACCGAACGCCTGCTTATACGAAATGTCGTCCATGTTCTCGGCCGTTACCCTTCTCCGGGATTTTTCAGCCACAATCATCAGTACGCCGCCGGCAACCAATCCGACCAATACCGTTTCCGGTCCGAACAAATAGGCCTTGATCAAGCTGTGTAAGGCCAATCCGACAACAACCGCCGGAGCCATCGCAAGGGCAACATGCACAATATTGACACGACGTTCCTGCAAGAAACCCGGCTTGAAGCGCAGCATGCCCAAAAAGCGGCGCCAGTACAATACAAACACGGCTAAAACAGCTCCAAGCTGTATGACGATTTCGAATGTTTTGGCCCTTTCGCCTTCAAATCCGAGCAGATGTGCCGTGAGGATCATATGTCCGGTTGACGATACAGGCAAAAACTCCGTCAAGCCTTCCACTATCCCCATAATTATGGCGATCAGTATGTCACTCAATGTTCTCCCTCTTTCCTGTCTCTAGTTACCACCATGCTCCATTATAGTTGATGTCCATACAAAGTTAAATGCGAAAGAAACAGCGAATTTCATAGAAAAAGACAGTTTACAGCTAGGTATTTGACCAATACGCAGATAGGCCGATAAGCATAAGGTAATTTAGGATATTCCATCTGCCTTTACAAAGGAGAGATTTGATTATGGCCTATCGGATCATCGTCGACCTGTCCGACCGTCAGCTGCACCTGCTCCAAGACAACACCGTCATACGCTCCTTTCCCATCGCCATCGGCAAAATACTGACGCAGTCCCCAATCGGGGAGTATACGATTATAAACAAAGTGCCAAACCCCGGGGGACCCTTCGGCGCGTTCTGGATGGGCTTATCGAGACCTCATTACGGCATTCACGGGACCAATAATCCGGCGTCCATCGGCCAGGCCGTCTCACACGGCTGCATTCGCATGTACAATTCCGACGTCCTCGCGTTATCCAGGCTCGTTCCGATCGGGACAAGGGTCACGATACGGGCTTAACCTGCCTCTATAGGCAGGAAGCCGGGTTTAATAGCCTTGGTCCGGATTGACCGAATTGCTTGGTCTCCCGCCGCCTTCTTCTATGTCCGACAGCGTTTGAATAAAGCTCTGCACCGCATCTTCCGGCGTTGTAACCGCAGAGATGTGGGGAGTGATCACCAATCCCTTAATGCTCCAAAGCGGCGATTCCGGGGAAAGAGGCTCCTCTGCGAACACATCGAGTACAGCGAGCCGAACACGTCCTAGGTCGATGGCGGCTAACAGATCCTCTTCCCTGACCGAGGCCCCCCGGCCGACGTTGATAAACCCGCAGTCCTGCAGCCTGCTGAAAAAGTCCCCGTTGAACAAGCCCCTCGTCTCCGTTGTAAGAGGAAGTGTATTGATAACCCAATCGGCCTCGGATAGTAATTCGTCCATGTTCTCTTTTAAAGCCACAGTTTTCGAAAAATGCGGCTGCCGGACTCCGCTCCGGGACACTCCGCTTACAACCACCCCAAACCGGCATAACGTGCGGGCGATATCCTGGCCAATGGCTCCAGTACCAAAAATAACAACCTTTTGTCCTTTCAGGGGCATGGGTGTTATGGGCTTCCATATCTTTTGTGCTGCGCTGTTCCCAAGCTGCTTATGATACTGCAGCTCCGAAAGCATGTAGCCTAAGCAGTACTCACTGATTTTCTCTCCAAAAGGACCTATCGTCCGGGTTAGAAGCACCTCCTGCTTCCATTCCCGCCCGATCAGGAAAGCGTCCACCCCCGCTCCCAACGCATGAACCCACTGCAAACGTCCAAACCGGAAGTTATCCGTCGGTTTGAACGCCACATAAGCATCCGCCCATGCCAAATCGGCCTCACTCACTTCATGTTCAGGCAAAAACCGGAATGACTTGCCTTGATACCCGTCCAACCGTTGGTTCATCTCGTTGTAAAGACGACCGGTGACTAAAATGTTGTGAATATTCATAAATTCCTACCCACCCGTATACATTTCGTTAGAAAATGAATCTCTGTTTAGACACTCAATCATAAACCGCCGCTTCTGTCAACAATACAAAGATGAATCCGGCCAAAAATCCATCATTTCATGGTTTGGAACGATACTGGAAATCCCCGCTTTTTTCAAATACTATTAATTTTGAGAAGTGTTTTCAAATGTTACGGAGGTCCTTGGATAGCTCAATAAGGAGGAAAAATGATGAAAAACCAACCACAGATTGCAGTCGTAGGCAGCCTGAACATGGATATCATGGTATCGATGGAGCGCATGCCTCATGCCGGGGAAACCGTAACCGCGCAGCATGTAAGCTATTTGCCGGGAGGAAAAGGCGCCAATCAAGCCGTAGGCTGCGCCAAGCTTGGAGCTCAAACAGCGATGATCGGCGCCATAGGCCAGGATGTATTCGGCAGGCAAATTGTTGAAAAGTTTCAGGAGCTCGGTATCGCTACCGACCGTCTGGCACAGATGGAGGACGCCCCTACCGGCATCGCCAGCATCTACCATACACATGAGGATAACTGCATTGCCGTCGTACCGGGAGCCAACGCCTTTTGTTCTCCGAATCTCGTTTCCGCACATGAACAAGCGATCCGGGAGGCCCGGGTGCTCTTGGTGCAGCTCGAGGTGCCGCTCACAACAGTAGAATATGCGCTTAAGACGGCACGAGAGGCCGGCGTTACCACCGTGCTCAACCCCGCACCGGCACAAGCGCTGCCGCCAGAGCTCCTTGCCCTCGTGGATTGGATTACGCCCAACGAATCGGAATTCGCCCTGCTGTCGGGCAAAAATCCGCAGAACGAGGCGGAATGGGAAACCGCCTTGCGCGAATATCAAGCCGCCGTCGGACCCGCAGTCATTGTTACCCGCGGAAAGGCGGGCTGCTCTTACCTTGACGGCAGCGGACGCATCCGCACCGTACCCGCACCCAGGGTTGAGGTGGTGGATACGACCGGAGCAGGAGACGCGTTTAATGCGGCCCTTTGTTTTGGACTGGCATCCAGCTGGACTTTTGACGAAACCGTCTCGTTTGCCATTCACGCCGCTTCGCTCTCGGTAACCCGTTTTGGCGCTCAAGACGGTATGGCCACCATGGAGGAGGTAAGAAGCATGGGGAAGCAATGCTGAACAGGCAGCGTATAGACGATTCTACTTATCTATCAATCGAGGTTTAAAACCTGCTAGATTGGGTCATCCTATGAGTACGTAGAACTATTCTTAGGAGGCCCGGCAGGATGAAATCCAGATGGTTTGTGATAGGGATGGTTATGGCAGCGCTGCTGATTTGGAAAGGCTTTGGAGCCAGCGCAAATACGGATTCGGACACGCAGCGGCTGCTATCGTTATCCGAACGCGTCATAGAAGGCCCTAAAAAGGTTCTTGTCAAACAATTCAGCCCTTATTCTACTTTCATAAATGAAGACGATTTTATGAAGACGGCCGCAGAGTTAAGCAGGGGTTTCGAACTGCCAGTAAACGGCGAGCTTATACATGAAAGCGATCATCTGGCATACAAAACAACGGAAACGCTGCATGACGTGCGGGTTTCTCTGCTCTATATGGGAATGATGCAGGACCGGTCAGCCAACCTTGTCCTCAGCCTGGAAACGGATAGTCAAACGGGCCGGGCACACCTTGTGGGGCTGCAGCAAAAGCTCGAGCGTACACTGACTTCTCTCGGTATAACCGTCGGCTGGAATGTAATGGTTCAAGGGGAGCTGCAAGAAGGGTATTCGACCGCAGAAGCGTTTTTCCAACGGCTTCCTGATTTATTGGCCGCGGCAGAAGTAGAACGTTATACGGATAACGGAACGGTCAGCGTCTCTTATTTCTCCCGCAGTCTCCAGTCCCGTCTGATTACGGGACAACGGCAGATGAACCTTCAGGCGGCCGTTCATGAGAATTCGGTCACGGGCAAGCAAAGAGTAACTCTGGGCGTCCCCGTCATTACTATGGAATATTGAACAAAGCTGCATAATCGGTATTCTGCGGAAATGACGATATAAAAAAACCGTCCCTTTACAGGAACGGGTGTGAGCGGGGCTATTGTTGTTGATTTGGTGAATTGGACGACCTCGACAGGAGGTCCATAGACCAGTCGATCATCCCGTTCATCATCGTCAAGACGAGATTGACGGCATCTTCGTCGCTCATCGGTTTACTGGAGGACTTCTGGGCAATATAATTGCTCATCTTGTCTTCTAATTGGCTCGTTAAATCTTTTAGCTTACTGAAATCATTGGCCAGATCGGAAATGCCGGAATTACCGGAGCCGTTAGAGCCGCTTTGTCCGTTAGAGCCGCCGGTACCCCTGGAACCGCCATTGCTGCTTACCCCTCCGCTTCCGGGTTGATTTGAACCACCGGAGCCATTGGTGCCGCAGGAACCGCCGCCCTGTGAATTGCCTCCTCCGCCCGCCTTCTGTGAATGTTGGTTTGAGGATTGTTGTCCTTGATTATTGTTCGACTGCTGTTTCAATAATTCCTTGATTTGCTCCAGTTCTTCCGATAAATACTGGTTTTGTTCGGCTAATTGATCCATCTGGCCTTTAAGCTCGCGGTTACTGATCATCGTCAGACTCCTAACGTAAGGGATGATGATTTTAACGTAACCAAAATATTAAAACTTATCCATTCCCGTCGGCTCTTTCTACGGCAGTTAAACACGCCTGCGAAGATTCATGATGTTCATTACGGATACGATAATCCCTCCAATCCGGGTCACGAAGCCGACGATCGGAATCCAGCTGACCAGTGAAAGCACAACATTAATGATGGTCATCATTAATGTTCCATTAGAGGTCAACAGGGCAATGATCAGGCTGATGACCGCCAGCGGAACGACCCACGTACCCGACCAGGCGTAAGCTAAAGGTATCATACCGATCAAATAACCGGCGGCAATGCCGATTTCGGAGATCAGCTGAATCAGGTTTAACATTCTAGCCGTTTGCGGACTCATAGAACTCACCCTTCCTTTTTTACCAATGGGATACATCCACATTATACAATCTCTGTAACTTACCCGCTACAAGCGTAAATGAAAACTCATTCATTGGGGCTCATCTTGTAGATTCCGGTCAGTTTGTGCAAGCATATTTTCAAATTCCAGAATAACTTCATGCTAAAGGGGCTGCAGTCCATTTGCTTGGGCAGCCCCTTTCATCCAAATCGCGCTACTTTTCCTCTTCCCGCAGCCCGGAGATGTCAGGCTGCTGGCGATCCATCATACAATTGGCACAGACGTGCAAATGTTCATTGAGCGTTATCCACTCCGCCGCGTCTTCAACACTTCCGCACACTTCGCAAATCACCGGCATTTCCGTGTCCTCCTGCCTAATTTCAAGAATGTCCGTCCTGCAAGCCCGATTTCGCAACTCCATCCACCGGTTTGATCTCATATCCCAATTCCTGAATGGCCTGCTCAAAGTCATGAAAGGAAGCCGCCGTTTCATCATAGGAGAATGTAGCCTCTTTGTTGTTCAAACTGATCTCTACCCTGTTCACGCCCCAAACCTCATGAAGGGCGCGATTGACTTGATTGAGATCTTCTTCATCCTCCATACCTTGAATGACTATCGTTTTTGTAATCATGTCGCCACTCCGTTCATCACCGTCAGTGAGATTCGTTCAACCCTTTGCCCATGCCCTGCAAAAATTTCGTCATCATGGATAACGACGCGCCGGCTTCCGGATCGCGTAATGCTTTGACCATATCCCATAAGCCCTGCTTCCGGGTTGGCTCATCGTTGGCAGCATACTCTACCCCGGAGGCCACGCCGCGAAGGATCGTTTGAAGCTTGTCCGGGTCGATCCGGCTCAAAAATTGCACGGCTCCCATTCCATTCTTGATGATTCGATGAGCGCCGGGTTTGTTCAACTGACTCATCCCGACCAAAGCGATTTGCTCGCTGTTTTTCAGTATTCCTTGAAGCGCGTCCAGCACTCCCAGCCGATCGAGCTCTTGCAGGATATCCATAAATTTAACCAGCGGTTCGGAATGGCTTGCCGCCGCTTGTAGGATGTGCTGAACGGCTTGAGCCTCTTCCTCTATACGGTTAGGTATATGCTTTTCAATGTTGGTAATCGCCCTCGCCATGGCTATCCCCCCTATCAATGATCTCCGGAATCGGTATATAGTCGGAACGCTTCCACTTCTCTTCTACCTTTACGCCGAGCTGCGGTACACGATTTCCGAAACGATGATTCACACGCGGCAGCGGCCGCTCTCCCTTCGGCTCCAGGACCTCCATCTTCACACCCATTTCTTTAAAATTCGGAGTGTGGGTAACCCGGTCGTGATAGCTGCTCGTCAAACGGTTCACCGCAGACAGGTCTTCCGCTGAATTCATCGTCATATACAATTCGTTGCCCTTCACCCGGTCCGTCACCTCTACCCGCACCTCCACCTTGCCGTAAGGCGAGGTAAGACGTACCAATGCGCCATGCTCAATGCCGCGTTCTTTCGCCAGTTCAGGCGATACCTCCAGCCATTCGCTTGGCACCTTATGCGAAATCCCTTCCGATTTGTAGGTCATGTTTCCTTCGTGGAAATGCTCGAGCAGCCGGCCGTTGTTCAAATGCAAATCGTATTCCTCTCCGGCTTCATAAGGCTTTGTCCATTCCACCGGGAACAGTCTGGCCTTTCCGTCAGGAAACCCGAACTTCTCCGTATATAACAATGGCGTATCTACTCCGTCGGCTGCAACCGGCCACACCAGGCTCTTCCAATCCTCCAGCCGTTCATAACTAACCCCCGCAAAAACAGGAGCAAGGCTTGCCGCTTCATCCATCAGCTCGCTCGGGTGCTTGTAGCTCCACTTCGCACCGAGACGGTTAGCCACCTCTTGAATGATTTCCCAATCCGGTTTGGAATCGCCGATGGGCTCGAACACCTTGTAGAACCTCTGAATCCTTCTTTCTGTGTTGGTGAAGGTCCCGTCCTTTTCAAGGCTTGGCGCCGCGGGCAGCACCACATCGGCAAATTGTGCGGTTTTGGAAAAGAAGATATCTTGAACTATGAAAAAGTCCAGCTTTTCGAAGGCGGCATGTACATGGTTCGAGTTGGAATCGACAAGCGCCATTTCCTCCCCGAACAAGTACATGGCCTTTAGCTTGCCGTCATGTATGCCTTCGACCATCTGGTGGTTATTCATTCCCGGTTTTTCCGGAAGCTTCACGCCCCATGCCCGCTCATACCGTGTCCGGACTTCCTCGCTTTGAACCGCCTCATAGCCCGGAAACCAGGCCGGCATCGTTCCGAAATCACACGCCCCCTGAACATTGTTATGGCCCCGCAGAGGATAAGCTCCTGTACCCGGACGTCCATAGTTGCCCGTAATCAACAGCAGGTTGGATATGGCCGTACTAGTATCCGTCGCCCCTATGTGCTGGGTAACCCCCATGGCCCATAAAATACACGTCGCTTTGGACTCATGTATCATCGTTGCGATCCGAACGATTTCCTCTTTGGATAGTCCTGTGTGTTCTTCCGCGTAATCCAGGCTGTACTTATCAAGGGATTTCACGTATTCCTCGAAGCCGTTCACCCGTTTTTTGAGAAACTCTTTATCCTCCCAGCCTTGCTCCAGGATATATTTAGTTACGGCAGACAGCCAAATCAAGTCGCTGCCCGGTTTGGGGCGAAGGAAAAGGTCGGCTCTTTCCCCCAGTTCATGCTTGCGAAGGTCGACGACCACCAGTTTCTGACCGTGGAGCTTATGAGCCCGCTTGACCCGCGTGGCCAATACGGGGTGGGACTCAGCCGGGTTCGCTCCGACCACCATCACCAATTCCGCACTGGCAATATCCACAATGGTTCCCGAATCGCCGCCGATTCCTACCGTACGCATCAGCCCCGCCGTCGCCGGAGACTGACAATAACGCGAGCAGTTATCTACATTGTTCGTACCCATCACAGCCCGGGCCAGCTTTTGAAAGATGAAGTTTTCTTCGTTACTGCATTTTGAGGAAGAAATAAACCCGATCGAATCGGAGCCATGCGTTTCCTTTATTTCTTTCAATTTGCCGGCAATCAAAGTCAGAGCCTCATCCCATGTCGCCTCAACAAACGTATCCCCTTTTCGGATTAACGGCTTGGTCAATCTCTCTTCACTGTTTACGAAATCCCATCCGAACTTGCCCTTGATACACGTCGAGATTCCGTTAACCGGGGCTTCCACCTGCGGTTCGATCTTAAGAATTTGACGATCTTTGGTCCACACCTCAAAGCTGCACCCGACCCCGCAATAGGTACATACGGTTTTGGTCCGCTTGATCCGGGACTTTCTCATCGCCGCTTCGACTTCCGATATCGCGAAGATTTCCTGGTACCCCGGCTCCACTTCTTTAGTCAGATCGATCATCGGCAAAAGCAGATTATTCGGAATGCCCGTCAAATACCCCGCTTCACCCAGCATCGTTTTTTCCATTAACGCATTGCACGGACATACGGTCACACAATGGCCGCACGATACGCAAGAAGACTGGTCAATAGGAACACCGTTGTCCCACAGAACCCGCGGCCTTTCCAGGCTCCAGTCAATCGTTAACGTTTCATTCACCTGGAGATCCTGGCAGGCCTCAACACACCGCCCGCAAAGGATGCATTGATCCGGCTCATAGCGATAAAAGGGATGAGTATTGTCCGGAGGGTACGGCTTTGGCGCAAATTCATATTTTTGATGCTCGACCTGCAAATATTCCGCCGTATTATGTACGGTGCAGTTCCCGTTGTTATTGTCGCAAACGGTGCAGTACAGCTCATGATTTTGCAAAATCCGCTGCATCGCCTCCAGCTGGGCATCCTTGGCCCGTTTGGACTGGCTGTTGACCTTCATCCCCGGTGCTGCGGGAGTGGCGCAAGCCCGTTTTAATTCACCGTCTACTTCAACCATACAGGTATCGCAGGATTGAATGGCACCCAGATTTTCATGATAACAGACATGCGGAAGGTAATCATCGTGAGCTTTGGCTACCTCCAAAATGCTTTGGTTCGGATGACAAGTATACTCCTGACCGTTAATCTGAATAGCAAATGTTGGCTCCTTCATTTATACACCACCTTATCTAGCTGTCCTAATGCCCATATGGTTTCCAATTGCAGAAAATCTAAACTCGGGATTCAAAAGAATGGAAATAAAATGATGCGAAACTGTCTGTATCTCTAGTTTTTCGGAAGGAATCCCGAGCATTTTTGTCGAATACGTCGAACAAACAGCAAACTTAGTCCCCATAATTAGGTGATGTAGAGTGGATAACCAATTACACAGCAGCGAATCCAAAAAAAATCCGCAGAAGCAAAGCGCACATCCCCTCCTAACTTCTCGAAGGTTTTCTGATTGGGATGAGGAAGACTTGCGAACGTTAATCAACACGATCCCGGAAGTGATCGTTATTAAAGATGAGACGGGCCGATGGTTGGAGGCCAATAACATGGCCCTTGACCTGTTCGAACTGGATGAACGGACATTCAGAGGAAACAGACATGCCGACTTTATGAGGACTCACGCTTTTTACCGGGAGGCTTTTACCCAGTGTGAAGAAACGGATCAAAGAGCCTGGAGCTTGGGAAGAGTCTTTACATTTGAAGAAACCATCGTTCGTCCGGACGGTAAGGTCGTTGTCATTGAGTTTATGAAAGCCCCGATATTCAATGAGGCTGGTTTGCCCCAAAGGCTTATTGTCATTGGCCGGGATATCACCGAGCGAAAAAGGATCGAAACCAGCTTAAATCTTCAAAATGCCATTTTGAAAATGATCGCCAAAGGAAAGTCGCTCCAGCAGATTTTGCAGCAGTTGATCCATTCCGTTGAAACCCAAAGCGGAGCCATCTGTTCGATATTTCTTACCCATAACGGTAAGCTGTATTTTAGCGAGGGGCCCAATATGCCCAAAGACTACATCCAAGCCATTAACGGTATCGAGATTGGTCCTGCGACCGGTTTTTGCGGAAGAGCGGCGTATTACAAGAAAACGGTTATCACGGCCGACATCCTTACGGATCCGCATTGGGAGAATTGCCGGGACTTGACGGAGGCTTACGGCTTACAAGCGTGCTGCTCATCACCGATCATCGGGCTTGATAGTCATGTTCTCGGCACCTTCGCCATGTATTATCATTATCCCTACACCCCAAATGAAGCGGAACTGCTGATGATTGAAAGGGCATCCTATCTGGCCATGCTGGCTGTGGAACGCAAACGGTCGGAAGAAACCATTTTTAAGATGGCTTATTTTGACTCTCTGACCGGGCTGCCCAACCGCAAATATTTTCGGGATCTATTGGAACATGCGCTCGCTGAGCGGGAAGATCGTCACTCCCCTCTCTCCGTTATCTATATGGATCTGGACCGCTTTAAAATGATTAACGATTCTATGGGTCACACCATAGGAGATGAGCTGATTCAAAACGTTGCAAAGCGTTTGACCGGATGCCTTGATCCGGAAGCGGTTTCTTGCAGACAGGCCGGGGACGAATTCACCATTCTCCTGAAAGACGCGACCGAAACCGAAACCGCCCATGCTGCACAATCGATTATGGACGCGATGTCCAGACCGTTTGTACTAAACGGACAGGAAGTATACATTACAACGAGCCTTGGGATCAGCAGATTTCCAACGGACGGCGATACGACAGAAAGCCTCATCAAAAATGCGGATATTGCCATGTACCAAGCCAAAAAGAAGGGTAAAAACGCGTACAGGTTCTATAGTAAGGAATTCGAACATTTCGCCGCCGATTACGTTCAATTGAATAACCGTATCCGAAAAGCATTGGAAAACGAAGAATTCATCCTGCTTTATCAGCCGCAGTATGAAATCAGGTCACGTCAGTTCATTGGCGTGGAGGCTTTAATTCGTTGGAAGCCATCCGATACCACGCTCATTCCTCCATCACAATTTATCCCTGCCGCTGAAGACATGGGATCGATCGTACCGATCGGAGAGTGGGTCCTGCGGGAAGCTTGCCGTCAGTGGAAGGAATGGCAGGAGCTGGGGGCTTGGCCGTTCACCATATCCGTGAATCTCTCCTCCCGTCAAATGCTTGAGCCCGATTTGATCGATCGGATCTCTCACATTCTGCAGGAAACCGGAATGAATCCTCATTACCTGGAACTTGAAGTGACGGAAAGTATGACGATGGATTTGGGGCACGCGGCCGTGTTTTTACAAAAGCTTGAAGCGATAGGAATTAAGATCGCAATCGATGATTTCGGGACAGGCTTCAGCTCGCTGTCATATCTCAAGTCATTGCCGATTCACCGCATTAAAATTGACCGTTCCTTTATCCAAGATATTTCTCATGATCCAAGCAACCAAAACATCGTCAAAACAATCATCGCCTTGGGAGAGCATTTGAATATTAGAGTCATTGCCGAAGGCGTGGAAACCTCGGAGCAGTTTCTCCTCTTGCAGCAATACCGCTGCAGCGAGGTCCAAGGGTACGGGCTGGGATATCCGATGTCTGCTTCAGATATCAGGCGCTTGTTTTCCGGCACTTGAGCTGCGTAGTATAATATACATAAAAAAATTGTTGTTGCGGAGGCTTTATGTGCGGCAGATTTACGCTTACCGTTACTTTAGATGATTTGCTTGTCCGCTTTTACTCCAACTTATCCGATTTGGCCCAGCATCAACCGCGATTCAATATCAGCCCTTCCCAGATGGTCATAGCGGTAATCAACGACGGGATTCAAAATCGGATGGGAACGTTAAAATGGGGGCTGGTTCCTCCTTGGGCAAAAGATGACAAAACGATGATCATCAACGCCCGCGCCGAAAGCTTAAAGGACAAGCCTGCATTTAAGGTACCCTTTGCACGAAAAAGATGCCTGATTCCTGCAGACAGCTTCTACGAGTGGAAAAAGACGACATCGGGCAAACAGCCCATGAGAATCATGCTGAAATCCGAAAATATTTTTAGCATGGCCGGCTTGTACGATACATGGATTACGCCAGACGGTCAGAAGATCCACAGCTGCACGATCATTACGACAACGCCAAATCCGCTGGTTGCCGATATTCATAACCGGATGCCGGTCATTTTAAGCCCGCAGGACGAAGCCGTTTGGTTAAACAAAGACATCCAGGACCCAAAGACGCTTATGCCTTTGCTGAAACCTTTCCCCGGCCGGGAAATGAAAGCCTACCCCGTTTCGCCTCTGGTGGGCAATGCCAAACAGGATGTCCCCGAATGTATACAAGCCCTTGTTCCTTAAGAGAACTCTCGATGGCAGTATGCGTGGTCCTATAAAAACCATTAAAAGGAAGTCTATCAAAATGAAAAAAATCGAAAGAGTGTCTGTTATCGGGCTTGGAGCCATTGGTGCGGCCTATGCAAGCAGATTGCATGATATGAACCCCGAATGCGTTCAAGTGATTGCCGATCCGCAGCGCATCCAACGTTACGAAGCCGGTCAATTATCGGTTAATGGAAGGGGTTATACTTTCCGGTACGTCTCTCCCGATGCCGAAACCGGGCCTGCCGATTTAGTCATTGTTGCCGTCAAATATGAAGGACTTGAGCAAGCCATCCATGACATAAGACATCATGTCGGGCCCGATACCATTATCCTATCGCTGTTAAATGGGATCTCAAGCGAAGAGATCTTGGTTTCGGCCTACGGCAGTGATCATGTGTTATACGCCATTTGCGTGGGCATCGATGCCGTACGCGACGGACTATCCGTCCGCTTCTCCAACATCGGAAGGATTTGCTTCGGAGAACAACGGAATGTCTCCCTCTCACCTAGTGTTCAACTCGTAAAGGAGTTGTTCGAGGAAGCGAATATTCCCTATGAAATTCCTGAACATATGCTGCGTACGATGTGGTGGAAGTTTATGATTAATGTCGGGGTCAATCAGTGTTCAGCCGTGCTCAAGGCACCCTATGGCGTGTTTCAGGAAATACCGGCAGCCCAAAAACTGATGGCCGAGGCGATGCAGGAAGTGATTGCCTTGTCGGAGAAGGCCGGTGTTCCTCTTACTCAGGCGGATATCGATGATTTCATTCAAATATTGCATCAGCTGTCACCCGATGGCAAGACCTCCATGCTTCAAGATGTAGAAGCCGGCCGGAAGACGGAAGTTGAGTATCTGGCGGGAAAAGTACGGGAGCTTGGGCTGCAGTACGGCACACCCACCCCGATCAATGACATGCTGTATCAAATGATACGTATCCTAGAAGAAGCCGCGCTGCTTCAGCACAAAGCTTAATCAAAAAAGACAGACCCGCAAGCCGAGCTTGCGGGTCTGTCTTTTTTATTTGGAGGAAGGTTCAACCACAGGGAACCATCCCGGTGTGTTCATAATCGCTTGCCATAACGGGCCAGGAACGACTAAACGCTCTTGATCGTTCTTGGTCAGGGTCGTTGCAATTTCGCTTTCGCGGCCCTGCTCCACTTTCTCGACCCAATCCGGTTCTACGATTAATTCACGGCCGAGCGCGACCAGAGGAACCACTTTCAAGGCCTTAGAGGCATCGTCTGCGGTATGAATCGAGCCTACCCCCATAACAGGTACGCGATTTCCTGCACGTTCCTTGATAATTTCGATACGTGCTCTTGTGTCCTCCACGCCGCGTCTTGGTTTTGACCAGAAGTCCATCAAAGAAACGTGGAGATAGTCAAGCTCTTGATCAGCCAATGCATCCACCAGCACTAAGGTGTCCGCCATCGTAATTCCCGGCGTCTCCTCTTCTTCCGGTGAAAAACGGTAGCCCACAATAAACGGCTCCTTGGCATGCAAAGCTACGGCTTGCTTCACTTCCTTCACAATCGCCAGCGGGAAGCTCAGGCGGTTCTCCAAGCTTCCGCCCCAACGATCCGTCCGGCGGTTCGTATGAGGAGAGAAAAATTGCTGGATCAAATAGCCGTTGGCTCCGTGAATCTCTACGCCGTCAAAACCGGCTTCAATCGCTCTTCTCGTGGTTTCTCCAAAAGCCTTGATGATCGACTCAACTTCCGCATCCGTGAGCGGTCTAGGAGCCTTGATTCCTTCCTGAGCTACGTCGCTTGCGCTGACGATATCTCCGTTAGGCACCAATTCCGGCGGGCAAGAACGGCCGCCGTGAAAAATTTGCAGTACGGCTTTGGCCCCTTGTTCTTTGATCGCCGTGGCCAAACGGCGTAAGCTTGGGATCATCTCATCCGTGTCCGCACCAAACTCTCCCGGAAACCCTTTGCCGTCGGCCGTTACATACGTACAAGCCGTAATGACCAAACCGACTCCCGAGGATCTGCGCATATAATATTTCACTTCGTCATCTGTAACCGTACCGTCAGGATTGGACGAGAAATTGGTCATCGGTGCCAAAACCAAGCGATTTTTCAATGGAATTCCGCTTCGTAAAGTAAAGGAATCGAATAATGGCTTAAATTTTTCATTCATACGTTTAAAGCCTCCTTAGTAATTAAGACAATGCTATTCTTTTGCTGCTGTAAAAAACGTTATTCCGGCTTAAGATTGCTGGATTAGCAGCCATCGATTCCGCAAGCCATGCCTTCACCCAAATCCAACAGCTTCGGCTTCTTCGCGAGCTCTTCTTCAATAGCCCGCTCAAGCGATGCCTTGGAACGGACCCCTTGAAGAACCGTTTCACCGATCACTATCGTAGGAACGGCGGTGATTTGGGCTTCCTGGTATGCATGCTCCAAAGCCTTTTGGTGAATTTCCCGATATTTGCGGGTTTCCAGAGCTTGGCGGAATTCCTGTTCATTCAGGCCCAGCTCACCGGCTAATGAAGTAAGCACATCGATTTGGCCAATGTCCTGCTCCTCTTGGAAAAAAGCCTTGAACATCCGAAGCGTGTAATCATTACCCTTGCCATGCTCCTTGGCATATTGAAATCCTTCAAACGCCAAGTGGGTATACGGCTGCGGCGAAACCTTGGGCAATACCATTTGCAAACCGTATTGAGCCGCCATGGGATATACGGACTGGTTCCATACTCTGGGCAAATATTCGTCTTCCGGGCGAAGCGTCGGGTTAGGATAAGGACGGAGCTCATAAGGCATCCATTCGATCTCTACATCCTTGCCTTTGACGGCCTCTTCCAACGGAACCTCCGCTATATAACAAAACGGACATACATAATCGGAGTAGACTTTTATTTTAAGGGTCATCATCCCTCGCCTCCTTTACTTGCGCATTGGAACTTTAAAACCCAAATTTCCTCATACTCATATTTAAAATATGTTACTAATTTTAAATTAGTTTATACAAATAATATATTTTTCAGATGGCATTGTCAACGAATGGACGGGAAGCCGTGATTTCGCTAAAAATGAAAAGGCCTTGCCCATGGGGCAAGAACCTCAACCTGATTCTATTTTCTTCAAGCAGCTTTATTTGTATTCGAGCTGAACAAACTTCCCAATGAATACATGCGGCTCCCGTTCAGTGCAAGATAAATGGCCATAGCCAGAAAAGCCAGATCCAGTTCATAGCCGGCCATTTGACCATTCCCGGCAAAGCCTGCAGCCAGCTTTACCGTCAGGATTGCCCCCGCCATGATCAGAGCGAACAATACCGATACAAATCGTGTCCCGATTCCGACAATCAGAGCAATACCGCCGGCAAGCTCAATGATGGCTATGACATAAGCCGCAAATCCGGGTAAGCCTATGCTTTGGAACCAACCGGCGATGTTATCTATTCCGCTTTGGTACTTGATTAACCCGTGGATTAAGAAAGAAATACCCAGCACCAATCTCAAAATCAGCGAACCTGCTTCATGCTTTATGTTCATTATACATTCTCCCCCATGTTTATATAAGTTTATCAAAATTGATAGCTCAAATAGCTTAATGTTCCAAGATCATAGCTTCGATGGATGATCTTTGGCGTATTTTGCGGATCTCCGCTGCCCATGGCGATAAAAAACGGAACGAAATGCTCCGGTCTCGGCACCGCCTGACGAGCGTAAGGGGCCAGCCTTTCATAGTTGAAAAGCGACTCCATATCTCTTTTTTCAACCTTATCGATCAGCCAGTCGTCAAAGTCAACGGCCCAAGGCTCAGGAGCGGATTGCCCCCATTGAATCATCCTTAAATTATGAACGGTTACTCCGCTGCCGATCACCAGAATATCTTCTTCCCCCAGCCCCCGAAGCGATTGGCCAATCTGGAACTGCTTGTCCATAGACAAATAGGGATGAACGGAAACTTGCACTACCGGAATATCGGCTTTAGGGAACATACGATATAATAACGTCCAAGAACCGTGGTCCAGCCCTCTTGTTGTATCCTTCCTTACCGGGATCCCCTGCTCTTTAAACCGGTCTTCCAGCATCGAGGCGATTTCCGTTGAGCCTTTGGCCGGGTATTTAATCTGATACAGTTCATCAGGAAATCCGCCGAAATCGTAAATGGTATCGTATGCGTCATCCAGAGACGAAATGGCCAGAACCTCGCTTTCCCAATGCGCGGTAAAAATAACGATCGCTTTGGGCTGCATCTCCCGGGAAAAGGCGTTCAGAAAATCGCTGTAAACCGTATCTTCAATGGCAAGCATCGGCGATCCGTGCGCCAAAAACAAAGCCGGAACCATGAGCTAACCCCCTCACATTTATTACTATAGTTACTTTGTGTAAGTAAATATATATTAATAATTTATTTCTGTCAAGTAATTAATTTTCGCAAAGTACTGATGTTGCTTTCATTCGTTAGGACCTCAAAAAAAACAAAAAACGCCCGTTTTGGCTGGAAAGTAATCTACCAAAAAGAGCGTTCTCTTTATTTTATAAAAAAAAGCTTCTTGTCCTCAGATGAGAATTAGAAATATGGGTTCGCATGGATTTTTCAGCCATTTGATGGTTCCGTTCTTTCAGGAATGTTAAAATTTCATGATGCTCATGCCATTCCTTTTTGACCGTATCAATATCCAAATCCTGTCGAACATAAATCAAGTACCGTTCGATCCTTTGCAAGTAATGCTTCATCATTTTATGCAGATTTCCATTATGGGCATACTTTAAAATCGTACCGTGGAGCTGTTCATTCATTTTCATCACCGTTTCCAGATTGCCTTGGGCATTTTCCAGAGATACATAGCTTTGCTTCATTTCATGATCCAACCAGTTTAATTCCGCATCCGGAATGACATGTGTCGCTTTCCGTGTCGCATATCCCTCCAGCTCAATCCGCAGCTCATATAATTCGTCCAGATCGGGCAAGCTGATTTCAGCCACAGAGACACCTTTATAAGGGATAATATTGACAAATTCATCGGAAGCCAACCGTGACAACGCCTCCCTTATGGGGATATTGCTCACATTGAAATCACGGGCCATTTGGTCAATATTAATTTTTTCTCCCGGCGAAAGTTCATGAGACAAAATTTGATTTTTAATGATCTCATAGATGTCTTCAGTAACCAGTTTCCGCTTATTGGGATCCAGTTTTTTCAATAGCGATCACCCATTCTCTAGTAACGTAATTATTCATTACTGTGTCAGCCAATAAGCGCCGGTTAAATCCGATGAATGGCTCTAAACCAAAACGTCTGCATGTAGTCTATATTAATAGAAGAATCATTTTTATTATAACCGTATTGGGTAGTATTTTCATGTGAACCCTATTTACTTAAGCCACCGATGTTCCGGATCATCATAGGGTTGTAAGGTTCTGCCTGCCTCTCCTCCCATAAACCATAAATAATAGATTTGATATCCGCCTGCCGCACTGACAGGATGATATCCCTTATCCACAGCAAAGCTGTCTCCATGTCTTATAATATAGGCTTGGTCGATGCTTCGATCCTTTGTGTAATGCAGCTGTATGCCAAATCCCTGCCCGGGATGAACTTGATAATGATAAACCTCCTCAAGATCGGGCTCCTCCGGGTAAAATTCCCCGTCGTGCTTATGGGGCGGATAGCTGGACCAATGTCCGGGGTGACTATAGGTTTCGCCTAAGATCAGACGCTGTACCCGGCCCTCTCCATTATCGACGATAATATCATGCACCTCCCGCTGCCACGTCTTCTTCCCCCGATGATTAACGACGACATCGCCTGGTTTAACCATAAACGGTTTGAACCTGACTTCCGCTTTCACTTTACAAACGACGATTTGAACCTCATGGGTTTGTGCAAGGATCTGATATTCGGATTGGCATGGAATATACACGGCCGTGGCCTTTCCTTCAAAAACATTCGCCCGTTCCCCTATATTGGTCCATTTCTCTTCTTCGCAAGCTATCGTTGCGGTACCCGATAAAATAACTAAGGCCGTTTCGTAATCACCGGTAGCGCTTGTAAACTCTTCACCTTTGTTTAAGCAAACTTTCCCCATGGCAAGATAATTTAATATCCCGTTATCTTCATGAATAATATCCTGATAACCGGCGGCTTCCTTGGCTTGGAACAAACGATTCATGGATTTACTCCTTCTTTATAAAGTTGAAGAAAAAGCGGTCAAACCATGACCGCCTTTCCGCCCATTCTATTACTTTACCAATAATTGCGGTAAGGGAAATTCGTCATGGACTCCGCTCCGTCCTTGCGGATGACGACACTGTCTTCGATTCTTAAGCCGCCGACGCCAGGGATCAGCAATGTAATCACATAAGCGAGTGTCTGATTCTCCTGCAGTACCCAGTTAATGCCGGGAGCTAGAATAGGCATCTCTTCTTCCGGATCCATACCTAATCCATGGCCAACACCTCTTCCTTCACCGGGTGAATGGATATAACCGTACTTGGCCAACACTTCATTTGCGGGATAGCTTGCTTCTTCCCCGGTTAAGCCTGGCCGCAAATACTTAAACCCGGTTTCATAAGCTTCGATAGCGGCATCGAACATCGCATGTGCCTCTTTGGAGGCATGGCCGAAAATGGCCCCGCGCGCCATGTCGGAAGCATAACCGTTATAGCGGCATCCCATATCAATTAAAAGGGTATCCCCATCTTTAAGCTTCCGGTCTGTCGGCCTGGCAAGATAAAAATCGGAGGAGTTTTCTCCGGTTTGCACCATAATGTCAAATGCGACGGTATCGGCGCCATGATCGAACATGGCCATATAGGCTTGCTTTGTCAGTTCCTTCTCGGTTACCCCTTCCCGGGCCGCTTCCTTAATGGCTTCAATGCCTAAATCGGCCAAATACCCGGCAACCTTCATGTTGCGAAGCTCATTTTCGCTTTTAATCGATTTCAGAAAATCAATGATGCGTGTTTGTTCGATTTGGATGTCGGGCAGAGATTTCTGAATCACGCTCCAGAATTCCAAAGCCAAGTATTTATAACCGGCGATACCGACTTTTTTCACGTTGCCCGACGCGGCATACTCTTCAAGTACGGGGCCGAGATCCTGTCTGATTCCGCGGACATCTTTAATCACTGATGCTGCGCCGATGGAAGTCAGGCTGCTTTCAACAAAAAGAATCGGATCTCCTTTCGCCGGTACGGTAACGATAGCGGGATACGGAAATATACCGTCAAACGCCCTGTAATTGGACAACCAGCGGACATTGCTCATCCGGTAGCTGTCGGACCAGGCAATAATCAGGTCGACTCCTTCTTTGGCCATTTCTGCCTGGGTTTTGCGGACACGATCCGCGTATTCTTCCACCGGAATTTCATGAAGCGGACTATTTACAGCAATACTGGCCTTCATGTTCATGCACCATCCTTAAGAATTGATAGAGTGAGGGTTTGGATCAACAACATGCTTAGGTGTGTCTTCATCTTTTGTAATGTCTTTTTTGTAGGTTTCGCTCGCCACATAGACGGCAATTGAACTGATGACGCCTAATATCATTACGAACACGGCAACCGGCCAGTAATGCCCGGACCATGCAAGTAAAGCGGTTGCAAGAAACGGAGCAGGACCTCCGATAAGAATGCCTGAAACTTGATAACTGATGGAAGCTCCGGTATAGCGTGTAGCTGTGTTAAAGCGTTCTGCAATAAAAGCTGACATAGGGGCAAAGGTTGCTCCGTGTCCAACGGCAATCCATATTACCAGAGCAAGCCATATCAGCACTGTCATTTTGGTTTCCACCAGCCAGAAGAATGGGAAAGCGAACAGCACGAAAAATAAAGATCCGGCTAAAAATACGGGCCTGCGACCGATTTTGTCAGACAGTGCACCAAACAAAGGAATCGTAAATATTTCAACAACGGCTCCGACAGAGACACCGGTTAAGAACATCGTTTTATCCAAGGATAAATATTTCGTCGCATACAAAAGAACGAAAACATTTGAAATATAATAGCTCGCATCGTTAGCAAAGCGGGAGCCTAAAGCGATCAAAATGTCTTTTTTGGAGGTGCGCAATACTTCCTTCAGCGGGTTCTTAATATGGGTTCCCTCTTCTTTGGCCTTAAGAAATGCGGGCGTTTCCATAACCTTTAGACGGATAAACAACCCGGTGGCAATCAGAAGTATGCTTAACAAGAAGGGAACTCTCCAACCCCAAGACATGAATTGCTCTTCGGGAAGGACCGTAAAAGCCGAGAATACAAGAGTAGAAAGCAAAAGCCCGACAGGAACCCCCATTTGCGGCCAGCTGCCGTAAAATCGCGTTTGTCTTCAGGCGAGTGTTCAATGGCGAGCAGAACAGCTCCTCCCCATTCACCACCAACGGCTATTCCCTGGATGATTCTCAGAAACACAAGCAGGATAGGAGCCCATATTCCAATTTGCTCATAGGTAGGCAAAAGTCCAATCATAAAGGTTCCAATCCCCATCAGCAGCAAGCAAATGATCAATGTCGTTTTGCGTCCTAATTTATCCCCGTAATATCCGAAGATAATCCCCCCCAACGGTCTGGCCAAAAAACCCGCTCCAAAGGTTGCAAACGCCAACAAAGTTCCGACCAACGGATCGAATTTCGGAAAAAATAATGTATTAAATACTAGGGCTGCCGCTGTTCCATACAAGAACCAATCATACCATTCAATTGCCGATCCGATTAGGCTTGCCATAGCCACTTGTCGCATTTCTTTTTTCGAAAGGGCCATTCTTGTCATCTCCTCAGTAAAATAATGAAGTAAGACATGTGTAATTTTGATAGCAATCTAAATCATAACCCTTTGAATTTTCTCATACCTAACCTCCTTCCATGTGGGGTTAATCAAAATCATGTATGATATGTAACAATCATATATTAAAAACGCTTACATTTCAATCTTTTTATTTCCAACATTTCAGATGTCTTCCTTCTTTAAACAAGATATTTTAAGTTTCCCAAAAGAGGTTCTTTGAACTTCCAGAAAGCAACTGCTGTATATTCAATAAAAATGGACCTTCCCAAGTGACGTGAACCTGCGGCGGCAGGGTCACCTGAGAACGTCCTTCGTCGTGTTTATTCCGATATCCAATAAGACTCACCAATGGCCATAACCTTTAACGCATCCTTTTTTAACTGCAATCGGTCCCACTCTTTATACATCCTCTCCAGGGCTTCCGGTCCCGTATCATCCGCAAGCCTGTAGGCACCGTAATGCATCGGAATAAACGTCTTCCCTTTCAGCTCCAGAAAAGCCTTGACCGCATCTTCCGGATTGATATGGGAAATGGACATAAACCATTCCGGTTCATAGGCTCCAATAGGCATTAAGACGATATCCAGTTCATAACGGTCGGCAATGTCTTTAAACCCTCTGAAATAACCGGTATCTCCCACGAAATAAACCGATCTGCCCGCCTTCGGGTCTTCTGCAATCCACCCGCCCCAGTGAGACGTGTTGATGTCGGACAGCGTTCTTCTTGTCCAATGCTGCGCAGGTACAAAAGAGATGCATACCTCTTCATGCGTAAACCGGTCCCACCAATTCGCTTCAATGACCTGCCGGTACCCTCTGCGGGTAAAGGCCGGTTTCAGCCCGGCCGGAACATAAAACACGGGAGATCCTTTCAATTTCTTGATCGAGCCGAAATCCAGATGGTCGTAATGGCCGTGGGATATCAAAACGATGTCGATTTCCGGAAGAGCTTCGATGGGAAGTCCCGGTTCGGTCAATCTGCGGCCAAAGCCCATCCGATCAGCCCACACCGGGTCCGTTAAGATGTTCAGTCCCTGCATTTGAATCAAAAAGGTGGAGTGGCCGATCCAAGTGATGGAAAATGAATTCCGGTTTTCCTGAATTCTCTTTATGACCTTATGTTCCGCCTGGGGAATAGGGTTTGTTAAATCTTTCGTCTTGGCTTTTCGCTCTTTGTACCACCGAACCATGTCGGAAAACGTATGCGTATTTTGTACACCGTCATAATTTTGATATTTGATTTTTTTCATATCGTACCTGATCTCCGTCTGCATAGGATGTATAGCTACACTCATTATATCGGTTTGGAACGGAAAATTTAAATGCATAAAATGGTTCCCAACGGTAAAAAATGGCTCTGTACCATTTTTATATTGGAGGTTGATGTTATGGATGGAAACATGACGAACGGAACACATGTTGAGGGTACAGGCGGACCTTCCGATCAGAGGATGGGAACAGGCGAGAACGAGATGACGCTGACAAACCGTCAAGGGCATCCTATAACGGATAATCAAAACGTACGAACCATAGGCGGCCGTGGTCCGGTGACACTGGAAAACTACCACCTGCTCGAGAAAATTTCGCATTTTGACCGGGAAAAAATCCCGGAAAGAGTCGTCCATGCGCGCGGCACAGGCGCCCATGGCTATTTTGAAGCTTATGGCAAGGTAGGCGATGAGCCGGTTTCCACATATACCCGCGCGAAGCTGTTTCAACAAGCCGGGAAGCGGACCCCCGTGTTCGTACGGTTCTCCACCGTCGTACATGGAGGACACTCGCCTGAAACACTGCGCGATCCGCGTGGATTTGCCGTCAAATTTTATACGGAGGATGGAAACTGGGATTTGGTTGGCAACAACCTGAAAATCTTTTTCATCCGCGATCCCTTGAAGTTTCCGGACATGGTTCATGCCTTCCGCCCGGATCCCGTCAGCAACATTTCAAATCCCGAGAGGATGTTTGACTTTGTATCGAATTCCCCGGAAGCGACGCACATGATCACCTTCCTCTTTTCTCCGTGGGGAATACCTGCGAATTATCGGGAGATGCAAGGCTCCGGGGTCAATACCTACAAATGGGTCAATGCGGAAGGACAAGCCGTGCTGATTAAATATCACTGGGAGCCTATCAAGCTTGGGATCCGCAACCTGACGCAAAAGGAAGCCGATGCCATCCAGGCGAAAAACTACAGTCACGCTACGCAAGACCTTTATGAAGCGATTGAGCGCGGCGATTATCCGGAGTGGGAGCTGAGCGTTCAAATCATGAGTGATGACGAGCATCCGGAGCTCGATTACGATCCGCTGGATCCGACCAAAATATGGGACCGCGAGCAATTCCCTTTCCTGCCCGTCGGGAAAATGGTGCTTAACAAAAACCCTGAAAACTATTTTGCTGAAGTGGAGCAGGCGGCTTTCGGCACGGGCGTATTGGTTGACGGACTTGACTTCTCTGATGACAAGCTGCTTCAAGGCCGTACCTTTTCTTATTCCGATACGCAGCGTTATCGGGTGGGCACCAATTATTTGCAGCTTCCGATCAATGCGCCCAAAAAGCGGGTGGCCACCAACCAGCGCGACGGTCAGATGACGTATTTCGTCGACCGTGCACCCGGTCAAACCCCTCATGTCAATTATGAGCCTTCCTCCCTGGGCGGTTTGCAAGAGGCGACCAGAGTCAGCAAAGAACATGAGCCTGCCTATAACGCAAAGCTGGTCCGGCAAAAAATCGAACGAGCCAATGATTTTAAACAAGCGGGAGAAACATATCGTAAATTCGAGCCATGGGAACGCGATGAATTAATCAACAACCTGGTCGACGCTCTGAAGGTGTGCCATCCCCGGATCCAGCAAAAGATGATCGGGCATTTCACCCAGGCCGACCCTGAATATGGCAGCCGGGTTAAGGAGGGGCTTGCGAAAGCAAAAGCAGACTCCTCCCATATGGGGTCCGACACCGCTAGAACGTCCATGGAAATAGCCGAAGAATTGGGCAAATCTACGGACGGATATTGACCTTTGGACAAAAGAGCACCGAAAGGTGTTCTTTTCTTTTTACTTTTGATAAGCTGAAATTGTCTTATGAAATCCAAAGGAGGAATATGCAATGAAGCTTGGCTTGGAAAACAAAGTGGCTGGCAAAGCGGGGCTATCATTAACATTTCTTCGGAAAGCGGACGCCAGCCGGATACGATTCTGCTCGATTACAGCGCATTCAAAGCAGCGATGCTGAGCGTGTCCAAAGCGATGGCTAACGAATACGGACCTCAAGGGATCCGGGTAAACACCGTATCCCCCGGCCCAACAAGAACACCGCTTTGGGAAAAGCCGGGCGGGTTTGCAGAGGGATTAGCCGAACAGTTCGGAATGGAGAAGGAGCAAGCCATCGAGCACTTTGCCAAAAATGTGAGGCAGCTCCCGCTCGGCCGTCTAGGTCTTCCTGAGGAAGTAGCCTCTGTGGTATTATTCCTGGCGTCGGATCAGTCTTCCTTCGTTACCGGTGCAGAGTATACCGTTAACGGCGGTTCGCTTCGGGCATTTTAATCATCTTATGGAAAGAAGGAGCTGCCGCAGGCACGCTCCTTCTTTGCGTTGGATCCGCTTTTCAGCAGCCGTCCTCCACCAAATGGGGAGGCCTACAGCGTTCTTTTCGGAATAACAATGTTTGTTACGGTAAACACTATGCCTGTTCTCCGCTGGTAATGATATACAGCGGCCCCGCCTAGCTCAAATCGCACAGGAGATTAACTATATGAACAATTGGAAGAAACTTAAGAAGTACATTATAGCGGATTTGCCGCAGACCCAGGATACGTTTTCCTTAGGCCATTGGGAAGACAAGTCTGGTGATGGCGCTAAAGATCAAGGCTGTGAACAGGCAGCCCAAAGCATGCCTAAAGCAAACCTTTTCGTTCAAGACTATGGTCTCCTCTCACTGCAGCTCCAAGTGAATATTGATTGGTTCAAGCAGCACTTCTCGTATCCTCAAAATCGGGGACTGATCATCCGGCCGGTGGTGATCGGCCGCTCTTTACTTCAAGGTGTGATCCTCTATTTGGACGGAGGAATCGATCGGAAGCATTTAAACCGGACGGTGCTTGTTCCATTGATGACATCGGACATACCCGACGACATACGGATGGATACCGTTACGCTTATCGAGGAAATCTTAACCGAAGGCCAGGTCACCGCCACCGATAAGCGCACGGAAATCGTCAACGGGATTATGACGGGCTTAGCCGCCGTCCTCGTAGAAGGAATGGATTCCGCAGTTATGGTAGAGGTCAAAGGCTGGGAGAAAAAAAGCATTGATAATCCGAGAACGGAAACGGTGGTTCGAGGCTCTCACGAAGGCTTCACAGAAGATATTCAAACCAACCTGTCCATGCTTAGGAAAAGGATTCGCACGCCGGATCTCATTATCGAAATGGGACAAGTGGGGACCATCTCGCGGACAGACATTGCCATCGTTTATTTGAAATCGATTGCTAATGATGAATTAGTCGCGGAAGTACGCAAGCGGATCGCCTCAATTCAATATGACTATATCGGTGACAGCGGTATGATCGAGCAATTGATCGAGGACCGTCCCAACGCACTTTACCCGAGTGTATTAAGCACGGAACGACCTGACCGGGTAGCGGCGCAAATTTCCGACGGGTATGTAGGGCTGGTCGTCGACAATTCGCCCTTTGCCATTATTGTTCCGGGGCATTTCCCCCTCTTCATGCAGACCGCCGAGGATGCCAATCTCAGGTGGCCGTACAGCACTTTTCTTCGTACCATCCGCACCTTAGGATTTTTTATTTCGCTGTATTTGCCTGCGGTTTATGTAGGCATTGCTAATTTTCATCAAGAGATGATTCCGACTCCGCTTATTCTGGCCATTGCGGGTACCCGGGAGACCATTCCGATCCCTGTAGCGGCTGAAGCTTTCATGCTGGAATCTATGTTTGAACTGATTCGGGAAGCGGGCATCCGGATACCCAGCGTGATCGGACCGACCATCGGCATCGTCGGGGCATTGATTCTCGGCCAAGCGGCGGTTCAAGCCAATATCGTAAGTCCGATCATGGTGATTATTACCTCTATGACGGCGCTGGCTTCCTACACGATTCCCAATTACAATATGCAGTTTGCCACACGCATTCTCCGGTTTATTTATTTGTTTGCTGCTTCTTTTCTCGGGTTGGTCGGAGTTGTCTTGTTATCGATGATACTGTTGTCCTATCGGATAGCGAGTAATTCGTTCGGTGTGCCGCATCTCTCTCCGGTTTCGCCGCATCAGCCAAGCAACGACAAAATGATCAGAGGACCCATAGAAAAACAAAAATATCGGCCGTTTTCCGTCCGTCCCAAAGTCACGCAAAAAATGCCAACCGAAAACAAGACGACAAGCACATCTGAGCATCCAGAGGAGGGAAAACAGTGAGACAGCATCACGTCGGGATTCGCGAGGCGGCATCCGTAGGAATTATTTTTGTGATCACGAAAATATTTCTTCCGTTTCCCCGATCCTTGGCGGAGGTCAGCGGCACGGCCGCTTGGATCATCGTTGTTATCGCAGCATTGCTGTGCCCGTTGTCTTGGTGGGCCATCCGGGGGGTGATCAAGCATGGGAAGCCGGGATCTTCTCTCATTACGGCAACCGAACAGATTATGGGCCCCATCCTGGGCAGTTTGATCAATCTGAGCTACTTCATCTTTCTTTTCATGATCACCTTCATCGTCCTCCGCGAATTTTCGGAAATTTTAACGACCGACATTTTGCCGAGGACTCCTCTCAACGTCATCGTGGTATCACTTCTTGTCACTGTGGCCGTAGTGGCTCACTCCGGAATTGAAGCGATCGGACGGATATCTTGGCTTTTTCTCGGTTTAATCATTACGAGTATAGTGATCCTGCTCATAGGCGGATTATATTCCCATATGGAGCCGAATGCATTAACTCCCCTATGGGGAAAGGGCTTGAACAACGTATTGATCACAGGAATGATTAAGAGCTCTCTCTTTTCAGAGCTGCTCGTTCTGGGATTCCTCCTTTCCCGAATGCGATCAGAAGAAGATTGGGGACGAGCCGCCTGGTGGTGCATCACAAGCTCAACTTTGACCCTGCTATGTATAACCTTGGTTTGCTTGTACGTATTTCCTTACCCCACGATCACAAGAATAAACGATCCGCTCTTTGAAATCAGCCGGATTATTGTTTTCGGTCGTTGGGTACAACGAGTAGAAATCATTTTTCTGGTGGTTTGGCTGTTGTGCACCGTGATCAAGCTTGCCGTAGGGCTGTACTGCAGTGCATCCACGCTGTCGCAAATGCTTCGTTTACCTAGAGATCAACCGCTTGTTTTCCCATTGGCTCTTATGGTCTACAGCTTCGCGATTTTACCGGACAGCGAGATGACGGCAGTGGCTTGGGATACAGAGTTTCTGCGAACCTACGGCTCCATCTTTTCTATCGCCCTGCCTATGATCACCTGGCTCGTAGGCATACTGCGGAGAAAGGCGGGGCGGTTATGAAACGGTTCGTGCAAACGACGAAAGCCTTTATGATCCTCATGTTGATGCTGCCGCTGCTGTCCGGCTGCTGGGATCGGCTTGACCCTGAAAATATGGCTTTCGTCATTGCGATCGGCATTGATCCCGGTCCCAGCAACGATTACTTATTCACCTTCGCCCTCGCCGTGCCAAAAGCGATCAGCGGAGCTGCCGGAGGTGGCGGGGGTAGTGGAGGGCAGGGCTCCGGCGGCGGCAATAAGAAGGCCGTCTCTGTATATACCGTGGAGGGCTCAAATATCGCCTCCGCCTTACTGGCCAGCCAAAGCTTTGTTGCGCGCAGACTGACGCTCATCCATGCAAAAGCGTTTATATTTGGGGAAAAGCTGGCCCGCAAGGGGGTGATGCCGGTTCTAAGCGAGGTTGTGCGCAATCGCCAATTCCGCCGCTCCATGTATGTATTGACGACAAGAGGAGAGGCGTCAGCCTACATCCGCAATATTTTACCGACAACGGAAACCGATATCGGCTTGTGGCTGGAACTGGAAATGGATCCGAATAATATAGGGTCCTTGCTGCCGAAAAGCTCACGCTTTCACGACTTCATGATGGATATTGAAGCTCCGGGAACAGGGGCAGTTACCATTCAAACGGCACCCCGGCCTGATATCCGCAAGGGTACTGCACGCCTGCCTACAGAAAACGCGGATCCCGATGCCGCCCAGCCCAATATCGGAGAACGACAGGCAGGAAAGCTCCCCCGAATCGGAGAGACTCCTATCGATTTTTTCGGCTCCGCCGTGTATAAAAGCAGTGCTCTGGCCGGTTTTCTTAACGGCAGCGAAACGCGCATTCTGAATATGCTCCGCGGTGAATTTACGAGAATGGTTTGGAGCTTGCGCGATCCTTCCGACAGCAAACGAAATTTGTCGGTTTTTATGAATTCCCAAAAGCCGGCCATCATGGAAGTCAAAAGGAATAACGACCGGGTGTCGGTCACCTTTCGAGTCGCAATGGAAGGCCAATTAATCAGCTCTCAAAGCAATGTCGATTATACGAAACCGGAAAATACGAAAAAACTTGAGCATTCGATTGAACAGCAGTTAACCGAACAATCGGTGAAATTGCTCGAGAAGACACTGCATGAATGGCAAACGGATTGCTTTCTGATACATGACAAAGTCAAGTCCACCTTCCCAACCCTTCGGGAATGGGAAGCCTTTAAGTGGAAGGAACATATAAAGGATACGGAGTATCAAATACACATCCGCTTTAAAATGCGCCGTTACGGGGATCAGGTTGGGCCTGCCATTGAGGGGGATAAAATGTCGTGATCCAGTTCATAGCAAAGTATGGTTTATTGGCTGCAGTTTCCATTTGGGGCGGCGTGTATGTCGGCAGCCTTTCTCCCCTGCTCTGGAGGCAGCAGAACTTTAGGGGAGCGATTGGGGTCGTTATACTTGCATGCCTGACCCTGATCCTTCCGACGTTATTAACATGGTTAAGCCAAAGCTGAATCTGCAGCTATCCTGCAAAAAAGGCGATCGCCTTCCGGTAAAATCCCGAAAAGCGACCGCCTTAGAAACTTTCTATTTGATTCGTTCTTTAGATTACTTCTCTTTTTTGGCGTGAGAACCGTCACAGTTTCCGGCCGGGTTCTGAGTGTTGCCGCATGCGCATTTCCCCATAATTTATTGCCTCCCTATGTATGATAAACAGATTATAACCTATCAACTTACTAATGTAAAGCAGTTTACTATAAATAAGTATTTGAAAATGATTCTCTTTCTCAATCTGTTATCCCGTGGCAAAAGCATAGATTTTCCCTTGGATGCTGAATGATGCTTTACCCGTCTCCTCGGATACAACGATAACAAGCGCGTCGCTTTGTTCCGTCAATCCTAGAGCAGCCCGATGCCGGGTGCCAAGCTTCCGGTCTGTCACTATGCCCGTTAACGGAAGCACATTTGCCGCAGAGGCAATTTTATTTCCTTGCACCAGAACAGCCCCATCATGCAAAGGCCCCCCGGGAACAAAAACGGATTCCAATAAAGAGTAGGTTAAATTCGCTTCAATGGAAATCCCCGGCGTGATGAGTCCTTCAAGCAAGTCCTCCCGCTGCACGACGATGAGGGCCCCATGCCGCCGGTGAGAGAGATTGCGGACGGACTGCGATATTTCCGAATACTTGTCCGTGTAAGCGGCCAGATAGCACTTTAAATAAAAGGAAGCGGCAAGCGACTCTATCGTATTGATTTCCTCGCCTATTTGCCCGAAATCGTTCAATATACAGGTCGTTTCTTCGTTTAACCCGTATAACGCTTGCTCCATTTTGCCTATAAGAGCTTGAATTCTTTCTTGGAGCTCCAGCTTCAGAGGAGAAAAATCGCAGTCTTGACTCATAAAGATCACTTATCCTTTGTGTACAACGATGTTTGTCATAAAGCTAGATTACCCAGGTTCATCATTTCTATGCGTTAATCAGGCATGTATATATTTCATATTTTTAAGCAAGATAACCTTATTGAAGGAACATTTCCTTTTCAAAACAACATCATGATGACAATGGAGGATATTTAACATTGAGCAAGAAAGTATTGATTGTATCTGGAGATGCCGTTGAAGCTCTCGAAATTTTTTATCCGTATTACCGCTGTTTAGAAGAAGGCTTCGAGGTCAAAATCGCTTCCCCTTCCGTGAAAAAGCTGCATACCGTCAGCCACGACTTTATTGAAGGTATGGAGACGTTTGTTGAAAAACCCGCTTACGACATCCAGTCGGATATGGCTTTTGCCGATGTGAATCCGGCTTCATTTGACGGTTTGATTATTCCCGGAGGGCGCGCTCCGGAATATATTCGAATGCATGAGGCACTTCCGAAGATTGTCCGCCACTTTTTTGAGCAAAATAAGCCTGTTGGCGCAATCTGCCATGCTGCACAGATTCTTTCGGTCATGCCCGATGTCATGAAAGGCCGGGAATATACCGCGTTTACGAATTGCAAGCCCGATGTAACGGTGTGCGGGGCAACGTATATTGACGCAGGATTACATACGCATCGAAATCTGGTTTCGGGTCGTGCTTGGCCGGACCTGCCCGGCTTTATGCGGGAATTTATCAAGCTGCTGAAATAATTCGAGCGGGCATCCTTTCAGTAAAATACCGCTGAGAGGATGGCCCGCTCTTATTTACTCCAGATTGGCATGTCTTCCAAACATCGCAGCGGAGTCCAATCCCTTCTTCTCCATCAGCTTCAATATGACGGCATCGCAGAATATCAACAGCGTCTGCTCGAATAAGGCTCCCATCGGTTGGATCGTCATACAGCCTCCGTCAGACCGGTCTTTAGGCGAGCCCGGCAGCTTCACGACGATATCTGAGAGTGTGCCGATCGTTGAATCCGGAGAAATGGTGATTACCGCAACGGATCCCCCGAGGCTTTTGGCTTTCTGCGCCATAGGCACCAGGCTTTTCGTCTCTCCCGAACCGGATCCGATGATGAACAAATCCTCTTTTTCCAGATTGGGTGTTACCGTTTCGCCAACGACATAAGCATCAAAACCCATTTGCATCAGACGCATCGCAAAGGACTTCATCATCAATCCGGATCGCCCCGCTCCAGCCGCAAAAATCTTCTTTGATTGAAAAATTCCGTCCGCAAGTTTTTGTGCTTGTTCATCGGCAATGAGATCTGCCGAACGCTCCAGTTCTTTGATGATCTCAGCTAAATACTGCGTCGTTAGCCTCATGCTTAGGCGCCTTGCTGAATTAATTTTTGCATTTGAGCGGCCGCCGCTTTTTTATCTTCCTGACCGGTAATGCCCCCGCCTACAATAACCAGGTCAGGCTGTGCTTTAATGACTTCCGGCAACGTGCTGAGCTTGATACCGCCTGCAATCGCCGTTTTCGCGTTTTTAACCACACTTTTAATTTTCTTCAGGTCCTCAAACGAGTTTTGTCCGACGGCTTGAAGATCGTAGCCTGTGTGTACGCAAATGTAGTCTACGCCCATGGCGTCGAGCTCTTTCGCGCGTCCTTCGATATCTTTAATGCCGATCATGTCGACCAGGATTTGTTTGTTTTGCTTTTTGGCTTCTTCCACCGCACCCTTAATGCTCATATCCTCAGCCGCCGCAAGCACCGTAACGATATCCGCCCCTGCTTCGGATGCCTTCATGACTTCATATCCGGCAGCATCCATAATTTTCAGGTCGGCCAATACGGTTAAGGAAGGGAAGGCTTCTTTGATCTCCTTTACCGCTCTTAACCCTTCATTAATCACAACCGGCGTGCCGATTTCTACAATATCGATATGATCCTGCACTTCGGCCACCAGCTGTTTCGCTCCCGGAATGTCGACAAGGTCCAACGCTAATTGAAGCTTCATGAATGAATCGCTCCTTATCCATAGTGTTGTTCATTCGTATTATGGAGGATTCGTGCGAAGCTATTCCGATTGTTCAATGGGAATTTTACCTTGCCTGCAAACGGCAGCAAAAAAGCATCCTCAAGGCGAGGTGCTTTACTTTATGCCGCCGTATTCAACTACCTGCTCTTGATCAACAATTCCACAGCCTCTTGAACCAGCTTGCCGGTATCCTTGCCGGATTCCATCTCTTCGTGAATGCATTTTTCCAGATTGACCGCAACAATGTAAGCCATCGCTTTATCTACCGCACTGCGTACGGCCGATAATTGACTGACGACATCCTTGCAGTTTTTCTCTTCCTCTATCATCTTCAATATGCCGCGTACCTGCCCTTCCACCCGGCGCAGGCGTCTTTTGATATCCTCATCATAATTCATAAACGTCATCCCCTCATACCTATATAGGAACATTATACCCGAACCGGGAGGAGCTCGTCACAAATAAATCCATGGACTCTGCCTTTAAGCATACATAAATCGATGCCAAAATCATCATTCTATAGATAATCATTGGTATCTTTAACTTGGGAGTGAGAGAATGATGTTTTTCAAAAAATGGCTCCAAAAAAATAAGCATCTAACGCAAAAGGCGGCAAACCTCCCGAGTATGGACGACTTGTTGGCTAAAGCCAAAAGGTCAAGCGATTTTAGACAATATTCACTCACGAACGAAGAAGGATATTTTATTATTTCTTATTACAGTACGCTAGTGGATCCTCAAAAGCTGCAGGAGCATGTGCTGAAAGTATTCAAAGAACAAGCGTTGGGAAAAAGCGGTATACATCACATTGAGGATATTATGCAGATCATTCCCATTGAAGGCATCGGGATTACAGACAATATAGAAGACATGGAATCCAAGCTGCTTAAAGGATACGCGCTTTTGCAGCTAAAAGAACAGGACCGCCAATGTGCATTAATTCATTTGTCTAAAGAAAAAGCCGGAATTCGTGATCAAAATGAAGCTGAAAATGAGTTCAGTGTCGTAGGGCCCAAGATTGGGTTTGTTGAAAATATAGATATCAATATTCATCTGCTTCGACAGCAAATCAACACTCCCGATCTCATTATTGAAGAAATCCGGATAGGCTCCATGTCTCATACTAAAGTCGTCATCGCTTATATCGAGGGCCTTACGAATTTGCATCATATTCATGCGATGAAACAACGATTGAAGCATATTGATTTTGATGTCATTTTTGATTCCTCCCAGCTCCATCAATTAATATCCGATAGTACACTGACCCCATTTCCACTGTTTCTATCCACGGAACGTGTGGACAGGGCGGTCTATACGCTGATTAACGGACAAGTCGCTGTCTTAAGCAACGGATCGCCATATGCCATCACAGGCCCTTCCACACTGCTTGATTTTTTCGTTTCTCCCGAGGATTACTATCTGCCTTGGATGATCGGTACTTTCTTTCGGTTAATCCGTATTTTTGGCGTTCTTTTCTCCATTTTTGCAACGTCTGTCTACATCGCGGTTTTGACTTATCATTACGAGATGGTTCCGCAGGTGCTGCTCAATCCCTTGATTTTTTCGCGCCATAACGTCCCTTTTCCGCCGCTGCTGGAAGTTCTTTTTTTGGAATTTACCATTGAGCTTTTACGTGAAGCCGGCGCACGGCTGCCGACAAAGGTCGGACAAACGCTGGGTATCGTAGGCGGTATTGTGATCGGGCAGGCCTCCGTGGAAGCGGCGCTTACCAGCAATGTGCTGCTCATTATCGTAGCGTTATCCGCTCTGGCCTCCTTTACGACGCCTATTTTTAAAATGTCGAATACCATCCGCTTTTTACGGTTTCCCTTAATTATTCTGTCGGCGATATGGGGCGGTTTCGGCATTGCTTTGGGGGTCGGTTTTTTAATTGTTCATGTGACACGGCTGAAATCCCTGGACACACCCTACACCGTTCCGCTATACCCGTTTCGACATACCGATTTTGCAGATAGCTTTGTTCGTTCTTCTTATCGGCTCACTTCCAAAAGACCAAGCTATTTACGCCCTCAATCCATCTGGAGATATCAGCCGCATTATCGGAAAGCAGAAATAAACAGCGAGTTTGATGAGTGATTCAGAAAGGACTTATGGCGAGAATGAATCTTCGTTTCTTCTTCATGATGAGCATGATGCTTCTCCTGACCGGATGCAGCAACCCAAAAATCATTGATAAGATTCAGATTTTCCAAACCATTGGCTATGACATGCAGCATGACAAAATCAAAGGGACGCTGATTTATCCTACATTCGCGGAAAAAGGAAAAACTCAATTAAATATTTTGGAGACCGAATCCGATTCGTATGATGACATTCTTCCGAGATTAGATACCAAATCTACATTTCCAATCGAAGTGGGCCAATTGCGCATGGTGTTATTCGGCAAAGCATTTGCGAAGCACGGGATCGACGCGGTTGTACATAATCTGACCAGGGATCCGGATATAGGAAGCCGTATGCATCTGGGTGTTGCCGAGAATAGAGCAGACTCCATCATGCTGGCAAGCAAAAATATAAAAATGCCGTTTCATTTAAGCAATAAAATTAATCACAATATAAAACTCGGAAATTTGCCGAAAATGAACCTGCATGTGTTTTTGGAAAATTATTATGGCGAAGGCAGGGACCCTTATTTACCTTATTTCATTAAAGAGCTGGGGGAAGTGAAAATTGATGGGCTGGCCTTATTCAGAAAAGGAACGTATGTCCACCATATTGATATCAGGCAGTCTTTCCTCTTAAAGATTTTAGTCGATGGTATCAAAAATGGCCGGTACAAAATTGATATTAAAGAAAACGATAAAAAAGGCTTTATTTTATTGGAAAATTTGAATGCCAAAACAAGTATAAGCATTCAGCAAATCGAGCCTATTCCGAATATTTCCATCGGCATTAAAATGAAGCTGCAAATCAAAGACGCTCCGCCATGGATGGATTTGACCGATAACAACACCATCCTCACATTGGAAAAGATGCTGGATAAGCATTTTACTCAGGAAGTGCAAAAATTAATTTCATTATTTCAAAAACACAGGGTGGATCCGATTGGACTCGGAGATATGGTAAGAGCCAAGACCAAAAATTGGAACTACAAACAGTTTAGAGAGATCTACCCTCAAGTAAAAACCAATGTAAGTACGCAATTTGACATCATTCAATCCGGGGTATGGGATTAAGTTAAAGGACTGCAAGATTCGAGGAGGACTAAGGTGAAGGCATCAGTCAATGAACGGTTTTTGGTATCTCCTTATTTTGTTTTCTTCCTGCTGCATTCCAGTCAAGTGGGCGTGGGCATTTTGACCTTTCAACGCGATATTATCCAGGCCGCCGGTTATGATGCATGGATTTCGATCATCTTAAGCGGATTAAGCATTCATGTCTTGGTTTGGATGATGTACCGCATTCTGAGAACGTCTAATCAGGATGTGTTTTACATCAATCAATGGTGCTTTGGCAAAGGGGTTGGCCGGTTGCTCAACAGTGTTATTATTCTTTACTTTCTGTTGACAGCCTTAATCGTACTCCGTTCTTATGTTCAGGTAGTTCAAGTCTGGATGTTTCCGGTCATGAAAACATGGCAAGTGGATCTGATTTTACTGGTCCTCGTGTATTATATTGTTTCAAGCGGATTTCGCGTCATTACGGGGGTCTGTTTTTGGGGAGTCGTCATCCCGTTCATCCTAATATTCCCTCTATTTTTCTTCCCCTTGGAATTTGCGCGGATTACGAATTTGCTTCCCCTATTCAACCACTCGGTTAAAGAAATCGCAGCTTCATCCAAAACGATGCTGCTTCAGTTTCTCGGGTTTGAAGTGTTATTCATGGTCTACCCGTTTATTAAGCATCCTGAAAAATCAGAAAAATGGGCGCAAGGGGGAGTATTGTTTACTCTGATGCTCCACCTTATCTTGGCAGTAATTACCTTTTCTTATTTTAGTGAGGGGCATCTCAAGCATAACATCTGGCCGACCTTGACTTTAATCAAAATTGCTCAAATGCCCTTTATCGAAAGAGTCGAATATATCGTGGTTTCTTTATGGTGTCTGGTCATATTGCCTTATACCAGTTTAAGCTTATGGTCGGTCTGCCGCGGGGTCAGGAAATTAATACATGTGAAGAACCGAATCACGTTAAGCATCAGCTTGCTTATCGTCTTTTTGGGATCCCATCTCATAAAGGACTCCCGGATGATCATAGAATGGACTCAATTTTATACCCATGCCGGGTTCTATTTTGCTTATGTCTATATCCCCTTGGTCTTTGTTGCCGTTCATCTTAAACAAAAATGGATGCAGCGCAAACCGATCATTGACGGGGAGCCCACAGCATAATCGAAACGCCGATGACACAAACAAAGGCCCCGATCCAATCATAAAGGTCGGGTGTCTTCTTATCGATCCACCAGCCCCAAAGTACGGCAAGAACGACAAACACGCCGCCATAAGCGGCATAGACCCGGCCGAAGCTCGGAAAGCTTTGGAGCGTGGGGATGATACCGTAAGCAACGAGTACCATACTTCCCACAATACCGTACCAAAGCGGCTTGGACTCCCTTAGCCACAGCCAGACCAGATAACCGCCGCCGATTTCAGCCACTCCGGCGAGCACGAACAGCCAAATCGCGCTAATCAAATGACATCACTCCTATTTTTCAGAGAAACTTTAAAGACGGCTGCCTCCAGCCGATCTTTGTTTCCGCAGCCTTACGGCATGTTAAACATTATACATTACTTTTGCCCATGAATATTATACTTAGTTAAAATGGGTTACCGCTTAAAAAAACCCCCTTCAAATTGAATTTCTCCACTGTACTCAAAGGGGGATGATCAACTATACTAAAAAAATAACGGACAATACGGAGGGAATGCCATGATCGTGTTTACAGCCACTTTGAAAGCCAAGCCGGGAAAAGAACAAGAGCTGGAGGATGCCCTCGTTCAAATGGTGGCAGAAGTACAGAACGAAGAAGGCGCTTTGATTTATACTCTTCTGCGGGCAAAGGATGATCCGGGAACATTCACCTTTCTTGAGAAATACAAGGATCAAGCAGCGTTAGAGCATCATGACTCAACGCCCCACATGAAAGATCTGCGCGCAAAGCTTGAGCTGCTTTTGGCAGAAGAAATACAGATTACCCATTATGAAGAAGCTGCAGCTATACGCCGCTAGTATGAAACGGCATGAAAAAAATCCCGAACCACCAACATGGTGGAAACGGGATTTTTTTACGCCTGCTTTAAGGGTGTCTCTTCATCTATCGGAACGACAGCATCATGCAAATGCTTCTCCAGTTCTTCCGTGTATTGCCTTTGAAGCTCCCCGCTCCAGCCCAGCTTATGAGCCATATAGGCTATGACCGAAGCTCGATGCTGCTGTACCCAGGCGATATCAAATAACAAAGCGCCGGTACGTCTTATAAAGAAATCTACAGGCTTGACCGCCATTTCCTCTTCGATAGCGTACTCCAGCACGATGAACACATCCAGCGGCAGCTGAAAAGCTTCAGCCTGTTTTCCATTGAGGGATGCCAGCGTATACAATCGATCGATATTTGAGCCGTATCGGCTGACCAGCCGCTCCGACTGTTCCAGGGTAAAACCGACTGCCGTCCCTTCTCTGGCCTTTCTTTTGCAATACTCTGCAAAACGGTCCGCTCCCCCGACTTTCCCGCCGGAGATCGGCATGGTTTTGGTGCTGCTGGAAGGGAAAGCTCCGCCGTGCTCTTTATTGAACAAGTCAACGACCAGATCGACAACCATCTCCGCCATTTTCCGATATCCCGTTAATTTACCGCCTGCGATGGTAATTAAACCGGAGGGAGATTGCCACACTTCGTCTTTCCGCGATATTTCCGATGCGCTTTTTCCCTCCTCAAAGATTAAGGGACGAAGACCGGTCCAACTGGATTCGATATCCTTGACCGTCATATTCACGGACGGAAACATGTAGTTGATCGCATCAATAACATATTGACGGTCTTCTGAAGTCATCCGCGGATGCGCCTTATCCCCTTGATATACCGTATCCGTCGTTCCTACGTACGTTTTGCCATCACGTGGGATAGCAAAGATCATCCGGCCGTCCGGGGCGTCAAAATAAATAGCCTGCTTGAGCGGAAAGCGGCTCTGGTCTATGACCAAATGAATGCCTTTGGTTAGCTGAAGATGCTTTTTATCTTTGGAGCGGTCCTTCTCCCGAAGGGTATCCACCCACGGTCCCGCGGCATTCACAATCTTTTTGGCGTAGATCTCGACGATGCCGCCGCCAATGCGGTCCTTCACTTGAACACCGGATACTTTGCCGTCGGTATAGAGGAAGCCAACAACCTCCGAATAATTGACAGCCGAGGCCCCCCGGTGAATCGCTTCCTTCAGTACCTCTATCGTCAGTCTTGCATCATCCGTTCGGTACTCCACGTAAACTCCGCTGCCTTTTAACCCTTCCCTTTTCACTAAGGGCTCCCGTTTCACGGTTTCCTCGACATTTAACATGGTACGACGCTCGCTTCTTTTTACGCCGGCCAAGTAATCATATACTCTTAAACCCAATGAAGTGCTGAATTTGCCAAACGTGCCCCCTTGATGCAGCGGCAGCAGCATCCATTCCGGGGTAGTCACATGAGGCCCGTTCTCATAAACGACCGCACGCTCTTTCCCAACCTCCGCCACCATCTTGACTTCCAGCTGTTTGAGGTAGCGCAGGCCCCCGTGTACAAGCTTCGTCGACCGGCTCGAGGTGCCGGCGGCATAGTCCTGCATTTCAAAAAGCACGGTCTTCATCCCCCGGGTGACCGCATCCAAAGCGATTCCGGCCCCCGTAATGCCCCCGCCGATGACCAGCAGATCAAAGGTCTGATGGGCTAATTTTTTTAATAGCGCTTCTCTTTGCACGCCAGAAAACGAATTTTCCATGGCCGTATCTCCTCTATATGAATCCTTGCGGTGTAGTTATATCGAAATCAGATCTTTCACATCAAAATTAATAATCAAATCGTAATCTTCTTGCACATAGTCGTGCTTGATTCTAGCCGTTTTTTGTTCCATATCATAATACCAGCCTGCTGTGCTTGCTTCCCATTCTGCCGGGTCCAAAAACATCGGCAGCTTGTTCCCCTGCAAAATCACCTGTACCGGAGCAATCTCTTTACAAATGACATCGACAACCGCCTTTTTCAGTGACGGGACATACCGGCCTTCTTTGACAAAGGACATTTTGGTTTCTTTATCGTTGCGGATGCTGATGGTCGTTTTCAGATAATCACCGGTTTGATAGTTGTTCGTCTTGCCGTCATCCTCATAGTACACAAAGCTGGATTCCTCGGACGGTTCGACGAGGAGGTGAAGCTCTTCTACCGCATCCTTATGAATATTCCGGAGTCCGGGTGCCATCGGGATAATCGCTCCGCTTCGGATGAACATCGGAATGGAATCCAGTGAAACCTTTTGTTCAATCGTCTGCCCTCCGCGATACCATGCTTTGGTGTACCAGTCAAACCAATCCGATCCTTCCGGCAAGTACACGCTTCTCTTTTCCGCACCCTTTTCAAGTACGTTGGCGACCAGCAGAGATCGGCCGAGCATGAAATCAAAGCTTTCTTCCCATACTCTAGCATCCTGCTGAAACTCATATACTAAAGGACGCATGATAGGAGATCCCTCGGTAGAAGCTTCAAATAACAGAGAGTAGAAGTAAGGCACCAGCTGATACCTAAGCTTAATCGCTTCCCGGATATACTTGGTGTAAGCCGGATACATCCAAGGCTCCGTTACGGTATTATCCGTGTTACAGGAGTGAATGGAAAACCGCGGCTGGAAGATTCCGTTCTGCACCCATCTTACGAACAGCTCCGGCTCCGGAGCCGGACCGTAAAAGCCGCCGATATCGCATCCTTGATTCGCAACGCCGGAAAGCCCCATGCCCAAAATAACCGGGATATTGAATTTCAGGCTTTTCCAGCTCGTGTTATTGTCTCCGGCCCAGGTCTGGGCATAACGCTGAATCCCTGCAAACCCCGCTCTATTCACAATATAAGGCCTCACATTGGGATCGGCCTCAGCGATCGCCTGCTTGGCCATTAATGCCATCAGGTTAGGCATAATCGGTCTTAATGCGCCGATTTCTTTTCCTGAGCCCTCATAATCACATTTCGCATCCAAATCATTAAGCTCGTATTCGTTATTATCGTTCCAGATCGAAGTGATTCCTAGAGAAATATAAGAATCCTTCAGATGCTTCTTCCAAAGCTCCCTGGCTTTCGGATTCGTAAAGTCAACGAAGGAGGCCGCTCCTCCCCAATACCGGTCGACCTCAGGCTGATCGCCCTGCTCGTCTTTGATATAGGCACCGGATTCGGCAAATTCGGCATAGAAAGGATGAGTTTTGAGCATACCCGGTTTAATGTTAGGCGCCAGGAGAGCCCCTTTGTCCTCCATTTGCTCCACAAAGCTCTTCGGATCGCGGAATCGGTCAAGGTTCCAGTTAAACACATACCGCTTCCCGTCTTGTCCGGTAGTATATCCTGAGGACAAGAAGAACCCGTCGCAAGGAATCCCTTCCTGCTCGCATTTATCCAAAAATTTCAAAACAGCCTTATCCGAATCTTTTTCCAATTCGGTGTAATACATTGTCGAGCCCATATACCCTAGAGACGCTTTGGTAGGCAATATCGTCTTGCCCGTCAAATCGGTATAGTTTCGGATGACATCCTTCATTTCCGGGCCAAGGATGAAGAAGACATCCAGCTCTCCCCCATCCGCGCAGAAGTAGGAGTATTTATTCCAATAGCCGCTGCGTTCGTTGCCCATGTCAAATACCGAATCATAGGAGTTGTGATAGAAGAGCCCCGAAGCGACTTTGCTTTTGCCGTTGAATTTAATATAAAAAGGAATATGCTTGTATAATGGGTCCGTGAGCTCCGAATCGTATCCGAGCGTATCCACATTGTGCATCCGCATTCTTCGTTTGTTTTTGTTTAAATATCCCGATTTTTCCCCAAAGCCGTAGAAATAATCGTCATCATCCATGCACGAATAATGATAAAGTCGGCCCAAGCTGTCCTTGACGTAGCTTTTTTCTTTCAAATCCGAATGCAGCACCTGACCGTTCAGGTCCGTAATCTCAATGGCGAACGGTTCTTTATATACATGCACCTTCAATTTGGACGTCGATAACAGCAAGTGTGTGCCAAGATCCTCATAAGGGACAGGAAGGGCCGCTACCCGGATTCTCTCATCCAGCAGATGATCCATTTTGTCTTCCCACGCGGTCATGGCCAGCGCATACGAAGCTTCCTCCGCAAACTGCTCGTTAAAAGTACAGCGGATTCTTACGATTTCATCGTTTAGAAGCACGACTCTGTACTTGGCTGCATTGGTTTTAAGCTCCAGAAAGTTAGTGCCGGAGGTTATATTCATAATTTTATGGCTTATTTTCATGACAACATCTGCCCTTCTTCCTGATGGTAATAATGACAATAGCTCCGGTATAACAACAATATTTATCAAAAATATATGCTGCCTTGATAAAGCTTGTAATATAAAATTCCGCTTCTAATAGGATTCTTACTTATATGATACCATCTATAATTTACATTGCTTTACCATTATTGCTGCATATTTTACCGATCTTGTCTGATTTCAGATCGTTCATCTACTTAAAAGCTCTGGCCGCCTGAACCGCTTTTTTCCATCCCCCATACAGCTCATCTCTTTCCGATTTATTCATCGCCGAGAGGAACGTACGATCCATGCTCCATTGGGATTGAATTTCCGACTGGTCCTTCCAATACCCGATCGCCAATCCCGCTAAATAAGCCGCCCCTAAGGCTGTCGTTTCGCTGACGACCGGACGGTCTACCGGCACACCCAGCATGTCGCTTTGAAACTGCATCAGAAAATTATTTTTGACCGCTCCGCCGTCTACGCGCAACGCTTTTAACGAAAGCCCCGAGTCTCCCTCCATGGCCGCCAGCACATCCTTGGTTTGGTATGCCAAAGCCTCCAGCGTAGCACGAATAAAGTGCGCTTTGGTTGTCCCCCGGGTGAGTCCAAAGACCGCCCCCCGTACGTCGCTATCCCAATAAGGAGTCCCTAATCCTACAAAGGCTGGTACCACATATACCCCGTCGGCCGATCCTGCGGTCAGGGCCAACTCTTCGCTCTCCCCAGCATCGGAGATCATACGCAGTCCATCCCTTAACCACTGAATGGCTGAGCCCGCTACGAAGATACTGCCTTCCAAAGCGTACTGAATTTTCCCGTCTATCCCCCAAGCGATCGTTGTCAGCAAACCATGCTCGGAGGACACCGCTTTTTCCCCGGTATTCATCAGCATAAAGCAGCCGGTGCCATAAGTGTTTTTCGCCATTCCCTCTTCAAAGCAGGCTTGACCGAAAAGCGCCGCCTGCTGATCCCCTGCAGCCCCCGCAATCGGGATGGCCTGTCCCGAAAACAGATCATCCGCCGTATAACCGTAGAGGCAAGAGGAAGGCTTGACCTCCGGCAGCATGGCGCGAGGAATGTTCAGCACGTGGAGCAGCTCGTCATCCCAGGTTAATTCGTGGATATTGTAGAGCATCGTTCGGGAAGCGTTCGAATAATCCGTAACATGGACGCTCCCCCCCGTAAGCTTCCATATCAGCCAGGAATCGATCGTACCAAACAGAAGCTCTCCTTGTTCCGCCCGTTGTCTTGCGTCCGGGGTTCGATTCAAGATCCATGCCAGCTTTGTACCGGAGAAATACGGATCGATCAGCAGCCCCGTTTTGCTCCGGACCGTTTCTTCCAGCCCCGCTGCATGCAGCTGCTCACAGATGTCCGCCGTTTGCCGGGACTGCCACACGATCGCGTGATACACCGGCTTGCCTGTATATTTGTCCCAAACCACCGTTGTTTCACGTTGATTGGTGATGCCGATGGCTGAAATTTGATTCGCTTGAATTCCCGATTGGGTCAAGCATAAGGAGATGACCGACCGGATCGATTCCCAGATTTCCTCCGCATCCTGCTCCACCCATCCCGGCTGGGGAAACATTTGGGTAATTTCCTGCTGAGCTGAATGAATGATTTCGCTTTTGCCGTTAAATAAGATCGCCCTGGAACTCGTAGTTCCTTGATCCAAAGATAAAATATAAGTTTCCATAAGGATTCCCCCATCGGTCTGACCCGCAACAGACGGTATTTACAAAAAATTCCCTTAAGTAACAGCACCTGCTTTAAGCCACTGTTACTTACAGGGAATCGGATGTATGTCGACAAACGTTTACTATTTCATACCCGAAGTAGCCATTCCTTTGACGAAGTGGCGCTGGAACACCATAAACACCGCTAAGACAGGAATCATCGTGATAATGGACATCGCCAGCAAGCTGCCCCAATCCACGTTGAACTCACCGATAAAGTTGGAAAGAGCCAATTGGATCGTATACAGGGACGGGTCGCTAATTCCGATCAACGGCCACAAGAAATCATCCCAACGCCACATGAAGGAGAAAATCGCCAGCACGGCTAATATAGGCTTGGCAATAGGAAGAATAATGCTCCAGTAAATTTTCCACTCTGAGGCTCCATCCATCCGGGCCGCTTCGAGCAGTTCATCCGGTACCGTCAGCAAATACTGCCGCATCAGGAAGACACCTGTCGGCGTAGCTGCCGGAGGGATAATAATACTAAGCAGACTGTTGTAAAGTCCCAGGTAGCTGATCACCTTAAAAATCGGAATCATGATGACTTCCAAAGGAATCATCAACGTCGAAATAAATCCGATCAACAGCACGGTGTCCCCTTTAAACCTGTACTTTGCCAGAGCAAACCCGGCCATCGAGTTAATGAGCAGCAGCAGTACGGTAGAGCTTACCGTAACAATCGCACTGTTTAAGAAATAAACACCGAAATTACCTTTCTCAAAAGCGTTGAAATAATGTTCAAAGGTTAATGGCTCAGGCCAGAACTTTGGCGGAAAGCTGTACAAATCCGGGGTTGTTTTTAAAGACGATAGCAAGACCCAGATCACCGGGAATATCCACAGGAGGCTGAGCACAAAAAGCAGTACATACACGATCCATTTGGCCGAAGACCTCATTTCCATGTTATACAGCGCCCCCTTTCGAAAGACGGAATTGCAAAATCGTAAACAGCGAAATAATCACGAACAGCACAACGGACATCGCACTGGCCACGCCCAATTCTTGTTTCATAAAGCCGACCTCGTAAATATATTGCACGATAAAGGTCGTCTCTTTTCCCGGACCGCCGCCCGTTAAAGCAAACATCAACGGGTAGGACTTAAACGCGTCAATCAGAGAGATCATAATCACGAGCAAGCTTGTCGGCTTGAGCAGCGGGAGCGTGATACTCCAGAAGGAGCGGAGCTTGGAAGCTCCATCCAGATGAGCCGCCTCATAATAATCACCGGGAATGGCTTGCAAGCCGGCCATAAAGATGACCATAAAGAAACCAAGACGCGACCAGACGGTAGCAATGATCACAGATAAATTCGCATAAAACGGAGAAGACAAAAACGGTATCGTATCCGCCCCAAACAGGCTAAGAACATAGTTAAGAACACCCAAATCGCCAAAAATCCATTTCCAGGTTAAACCCACAATAATAAACGAGATCATCGTCGGCCAGTAGAAGATGGCCCGGAATATCCCTTTGGCACGAATTTCCTGAATCAGGAGTATGGCCACGGCTAAAGACAAACAGTAAATCAGCGGAACCACTATGGCGGCGTACAATGCCGTTTTGCCGAGCGCCGACCAGAACTCCGCATTCGTAAATACGTTCACGTAATTCTCAAACCCTACAAATTCCATAGGATTTAAGCCGTCGTACTCATTAAATGAATAAATAAAACCCATGATGGTTGGGACAATAATAAAAATGCTAAAAATCAAGAAATTCGGAAGAACAAATAAATAGGGAGCAAATTGAAATTTTTTCTTCCGTTTAACCGGCTTCAACACCGCCGTTCCTTCAGCCATCACTCTTCCCCCTTCACTTCAGGAAATAAAGGGCTGCCGCCAATGTTCAGCAGCAGCCTTACGATTCATTATTTCTTGTCATCAGCAATGGCTTTATCAATGGCTTTCGCCGTTTTATCCATTGCTTCTTGTGCCGTCGTTTTACCGGCGATGACTTCCACCAGATTGTTCTTCAAATCATTGCTGAATTTAGGAACAATCGTTTGCTTGGACCAATCTTCCGCTGCTGCTGCACTCGTGTTGTTCAATTCATCGGAGAAAACCTCGAACATTTCCTTACCGAAAGCATAGTCAAGCTTGGCGCTATCTTTGCGCGGACTCATGAACAAGGACTCTTGGTTGTACTTCGAATTCACTTCTTTAGTCGACAAGTATTGAATGAAATCAGCGGCTTCCTTTTCAACCTTCGAACCGTTGAAGGCCATTACGAATTTACCGCCCGGTACGGAAGAACGCTGTTTTGCTTTAGGCATGTACGTTACGCCCCACTCAAAATTGGTAATATCTTTATAGTTGCTGATCATCCAGTTACCGGCCAAGTGTGCCGCAACGGTACCGGAACGGAACAGGTTATTCGGATTTTCTCCGCCAAACCATACCGATGTCGGCATCGTACCGTCCGTATGAAGCTTCTTGAAATATTCAGCCGCTTGGACACCTGCTTCATTGTTGATGGTCGCCTTCGTACCATCGGAGCTGATCATGCTGCCGCCAAACTGGTACAGAAGAGTCGACCAGCGGTGAGGCGTAAAATCCCATACCAAGCCGTATTTGGCTCCGCCTTTTTCCATAACCTGCTTCAAAGCCGCCTGGAATTCATCCCAAGTCCAAACATTATCCGGAGAAGTCGGCACTTTCACTCCGGCTTTATCAAACAAGGTTTTGTTATAGATCAAGCCGTTGGCCGTTACGTCCATCGGAGCGGCTACAACCTTATTGTCCACAACATAGTATGGCTTAATGGAATCGATGAACTGCTCTGTAAATTTGTCAGCGCCGCCCACATAACTGCTGAGATCCAAAGCCTGTTTGGAAAACGCGCCGATTTCCGTTGTACTGATCCGCGCCAGCGCCGGTGGTTGGCCGCCGGTAATCATCGTTTTCAGCTTTGTTGCCAAATCCTTGTAAGCAATTTCGATCAGATTGATCTTCACATTCGGATTTTTTGCCTCATAATCTTTAATAATGCCCTTCATGATTTCGCCTTCTTTACCATCGGAAAACCATACAAAGTCAAGTGATACAGCTTTGCCGCTTTCAGCGCCTCCTGCATCGTCTTTTTTTGCACAAGCCATGGACATTAAGGCCAGAAGAACAAACACCATCAAAATCGATATGATTTTAAAGTTTTTCTTCAATTGTGACATCTCCCTATCTTTTTAAACTGATGATTTTATGAACAGCATGGAATGCGGTGAAACCTAAGTTGTTGAAATCAGCTTCCTGAAATTTTGAGGCGATACCCCTGCGTATTGTTTGAACGACCGGCTAAAATGGACGGAGGTATTAAAGCCCAGCTTCTCCGATATTTCGCTGACGGGTTCATCGGTGGTGCGCAATAATTTCTTGGCCTCTTCAATCCGTTTGCTTATCAAATAATTATTGATGGTGTAGCCTGTCACTTCTTTAAAGCAGTGACACATATAGTACTTATTTAAGTGAAGCGCTGCGGAAAGATCAGCAAGATTGATGCTTTGCGTGAAATTTTGATTAATATACTGCAAGATCCGTCGCACATTGGCCTGACTTTGCGATTGCTGCTGTGACGGCAGCATTTCGATCAAGTGCTTGGACTTGCGGTAAATTTTGATCAGCAATTGAGTCAATAACGTCCTCAAAACGACCTCGTGGCCAAACAATTCTCTTTCATTTTCCTGGTAAATCGACCGATAAACGCTTTCAATTTCCGAACGCTCTTCCACATTCCAGCGAATCAATAAGCCGCTTGGAGCGTTAAACAACGACAGCAGCTTTTCATACATCGGTTCAGGCACATGCCCTTGCAGGAACGCTTCGGTAAAATTCACATAGCTGCGCAGGTAAGGAACATCCTTCTGAGGATTGACCCGGTGTATCGTACCCCCATTAAACAGCAGCATATCTCCCGGCAAAAGCTCGTATATATCTTCCCCAATCACATAATTGGCATTCCCGCGAATAAAATAATAGATTTCAAAGCCTTCGTGAGTATGCACAGGCCAGTTATACTGCCAATCATCTGCATCCGCACGGACATAAATCCCGTTTCTTTTGAGTGCAAGATTGGTGGGAGTATGAATCATCAATGCCGTGAACCCCCCTTTCCGGATAGCAAGATGTGCAGAACCAGGATTTTATTCGACAAATTTCGAACGCTTACATTTGAATATTAACACACATTCGACTATATCATATAACGGATATTGCTGTTAATTTAAACAGAGTTGCTGAAAATATGTTGAGCGTTTTCATTCTTTTTAGCTTTTTAGCCTCACGGGCACGCAGCTTCCCTTCCCCCTAGCCTAAACGAAAAAAAGCCAGGTCAGACCGCAGCACGGTTCACCAACCTGGCTTTTTCTAATACCCTTCTGCTTGGTACAATACCCTGCAGAAACTAAACTTTGAATTTCTCAATCAAGGATTGCAAATCCTCCGCCATCTTCGTTAAGGCATTGGCCGAGGAAGTGATTTCCTGCATAGAGGCAAGCTGTTCTTCCGTGATCCCCGCCACCTGCTGGATATTGTCCGCTGTTTTTTCCGAGACCTCCGTCACGATATCCATAGCGGAAACAACTTTAGCCGTACTTTCGGAAATGCCTTGGGATAGCTCTGAGGTTTCGCTGATTTGCTCCACTACCTCAGCTACCGATACGGATATTTCTTCAAAGGAAGCACCCGCCACGTTAACCGCTTTGACTCCCTCTTGAACCTCTTGCGTCACCGATTGCATGTTCCGGATCGTGGTATCCGTATCCTGCCGGATATCCGTAATCAAATGGGCTATTTGGTTGGCGGACTCCGCAGATTGCTCAGCCAATTTTCGGATCTCCTGAGATACAACGGCAAAGCCCCTGCCGTGCTCCCCTGCTCTGGCCGCTTCTATTGCCGCATTAAGCGCGAGCAGATTCGTTTGCTTGGAAATCCCTGTAATGACATCAATGATCTTTACGATTTCAGAGGATCGCTCTCCGAGGCCCTGAATGACTTGAGCCAAATGATTAACGCCCGCACCAATCGATTGCATTTGGTCAACGGCCCGCTGAATCGCATCATTGCCTTCCGCCGCCCTATCCTTGGCATGCATCGCCGACAAGGACATCTTGGCTGCATTGCCGGATATCCGTTCTACCTGGCTTTCCATTTCGTTCATGGCTTGTCGGGTTCCTTCGGTGCTCCTTACCTGCTGATCGGTCCCGACAGCGGCTTCCTGCATTTTTACGGCAATTTGCTCGCTTGCCTCGGCGCTGACTTCCGAGCTGGATGAGAGCTGCTCGGCGGAAGCCGATAGCTGGATCGCATTTTCGCTTACCTGGTACAAAATCGAACGTAAAGAGCTCGACATTTCGTTAAAGCTCTTTCCTAATTGACCTAATTCATCGTCCCGGGAAACCATGATTTGTTCCGTCAGGTCTCCCTCGCTGATTTTTTGGGAAACATAATTGATTTGCTGCAACGGCTTGATAATGGATTTAAGGATCCAATAAAGCAGCAACCCGCCTAGGATAAACGAGACGAGCAGGACAAACAAGGTATTCTTTAAAATAGGCGCCGCTTCGTTGGAGACCTCTTGCTGAAACATCGTGCCGGCGATTTTCCAGCCGGTCTCGGGATTGGTCACAAAAGCCATCTTCTTGGCATCATTTTCGTACATATACGAAAAATATCCTGATTCCGCTTCGTACAGCTTGGAGTTAATTGCATCGCCGCTAAGATCGGTACCCGGCTCAACGGTCGGATGAACCATCATTTTGCTATCCTTGTCCAGAATATAGACATACCCTTCCTTACCGATCTTCACACTGCGGGTAATTTCGGCAAGCTTTTCAATACTCACATTGATCGCGGATACCCCAAGACCGTCTTTGTTGGCCTGAGCAACGGTGACAACCAGCTGATTCGACGACCTCGATATGTAGGGTGAAGTGATAACAGCCTGACCCTTATTCGCCATGGCCTGCTGATACCACGGTCTTTTCCTCGGATCGTAATCCGGGGGGTTCTTAAACGAATCGGGAGCATTCATGAACAGTCCCGTTTCTGTTCCTACATAAACCTGCTCGATTTCCGGATGGACCGCTTTATAAGCTTCCAATTGTTTGCGTACTTGGGGGTCGCCTCCGATATTTCCTCCATCCAGCGACGTCATGCCGGCCACCTCCAGGTTTTGCGCCAGCCCTGCCACATCCTGTTTCTTGGATACAATAAATTCGTTGAACACATCGTTTAACAGCTGGACATTGGTCTGCGCGGCAAGGATCATTTGTTGGTCCACTCTATCTTTCGCCGTAAAATAGGAACCCAATGCGATAGCGAAGGTCGGAAGGACAAGGACCAAAATAAACGAAAAGATTAATCTGTTTTTCACCGAGGACAAGGACCTCTTGCTTATCCTCAGCTTATTGCTTTGAAACCGGGTAAATGGCCATACAGTACGTTTCATCATCCTATCTCCTCTCACTGCATTAAAAAAAGCACTTTCTCGAAAAGTGCTTGGCGACGCCCTCAGCGCTTATTCGGTAACCCGGCTGCCATAGAACAAAGATTTCGTTCCTTAGACCCGCGGCTTTGCGCCCTCATCTTTCAATGAGTATGCCTTTATCGCTTTTCTATCCTTTTTAAGATATGCCCCCTACATTCGTTGGAACGCGGCTAAAATAATCAAGAATACCTCCATCACCTTTTTTTTGCATTAAATCGCAACACTGTCTCATTTAGAAACAATATATCCTCATTATATAAAGAGATATCTTGGCAATCAATGGCTTTCATGTTTTATTTTTGAACATTTTATTCATTTTTCTTCATAGATTCCATCGATTCTGACAAATCCAAGAAATCAAAAATGGCTGCCCTTCGGGCAGCCATTTCAATTTATTCCAACTCTATGTTCTTAGCCATCTTTACAATTAGCGTTTTCAAAGCATCCGAAAGCAGCCCGCTAACGGCCTGCCTCAACGATCACGCCGTCAAAAGCGGCCCGGTAGATTTTCCGGATATCTTCTTTCTCCAACGGCAGAGGACTGCGGGCCAGCAGGCGTTTTTGCTTTGCTCCGTCCTCCGTCAAGCTGTCGAGCGCGCTTTCCGGGATATTAAACCCGCTCAATGTGTTCGGGATACCCACATCCTTGACCAAGCGCTCCAGCTCCTCCACGCAGCGATAAGACGCTTCTTCCTCGGACAGATATGCGGAGTTTCCTCCCAGAGCGTTCAAGATATCGGCCATTCGTTTGGTGCAGCTTTTGCGGATATATCCCATCACGTACGGCAGCAGGACGGCATTCGATTCCCCGTGGGCGATATGGAATTGACCGCCGATCGGATACGCCAGCGCATGTACTCCCGCTACCCCGGCATTGAAGAATGCAAGCCCCGCCAGATAGCTTCCGTTGCTCATATCAACCCGGGACTGCTTATCCTTGCCGTCGGCAACCGCTTTCCGGAGTGAGCGGCTGATTAAACGAATCGCCTGCAGGGCCAGGCCATCCGTAGTCGGATTGGCATTCACCGAAACGTAGGCTTCGACGGCGTGCGTGAGCGCATCCACTCCCGTTGCCGCTGTAACCCTTGGAGGAACCGTAACCGTAAGCTCCGGATCTACGATGGCCGCATCAGCCAGCAGGTTATCGTGAGCGACCACATCTTTAGTGCTTTCCAGGGAAAGGACGGAGATATTAGTTACTTCCGAGCCTGTACCGGAGGTGGTGGGAATCAGGATCTTAGGCAGCCCTTTTTTCTCCACCTTCCTCGTCCCGGTCAAATTCAAATAATCGGCCACGGGTCCTTCATGCGCGGATAATACGGCGGCCAGCTTGGCCAAATCCATCGCACTGCCTCCGCCCATACCGATCACCATGTCAAATTTGCCATCCTTCGTGTAGGCCACCAGCTTTTCGCCGACCTCCAATGGCGGTTCAGGCACGGTATCCGCATACACCTCGACTTCATACCCCTTGGCTTTTAACGGGGCAAGAACGCGTTCCACTAATCCGATTTGCACCAGAACGGAGTCGGTCACAAGGAGAATTCGGGAAGGATGAACTTTCTCCACCTCCGGGAGAAGCTGGGCTATAGCTCCCCATCCTGTATAACTAAGCTGTGTAAATACCAGTCTGGCATGTTCCATGGGTTACTTCCTCCTTTACCTCTCTTGCCTCATTCGTAATAGCCTTCTGTCGATTTGCGGAATTTTGCAAACTGAGCGGCGTCATGGCCGAACCAAACCTGCGATCCGGTTTCTTGGGCAAGACGCCGTATTTTTTCCACCGATTGGCTGTAGCCCAGAGAGTCATAAATTATTCCCGGCGGTTTGATCGGCGGACCGTAGCTTTCCGCCGTATAAATCGCGTCGGAGGCAAGGATGATGCCGCCCGTATCCGGCATTTGCACATGCAAGCCCAGCATACCCCAGGCATGGCCGCTTCCCAGATTAATTACGCGAATCCCTTCGGCCAAGGCCAGGTTATCTTCATTGCGCTTCACGGTACGCCACTGCAAATTATTTTTGATCCATGCGTCAATATCCGCCCAGACGTAAGCGCCTCCCTTTTGGTTGCGGGCATACGTTTGAAGCGTGCCGTTGAACTCGTCTTCATGAACAACAATCGTAGCATTCGTGAACATTTCCAGGCATCCCGCATGATCGAGATGCAGATGGGACGCTACCACGAATTTGATATCCTCCGGTCTGACCTTCAACTGCTCCAGGCGGTTATGCAAATAGCATTCTTCGCTTGCCTGCCAGGGAAACGCCTTTTGCGTAGACTCCGCCCAACGCCCGGATGGTCCCATGGAGTTCGGATTGCAGGCCGTATCAAACAAAATCTTGCCTTCGGGATGATCGATCAGAACGGTATAAATCGGAAATTCCACAAATTCCGCCGGCGCGTTCGGATTATCGATGGTTGCCGGGTTATGCATGGCGATCATCCAGTTTTTGTCCATTCTCATACGGCCGTTGTCCATCACATAAAGCTTCGGTTGCGGTTTAATAATATTTGCCATAGGTAATCCCCCTTAGAGTTGTGTTTTGATCGTGACAAATTTCAGCTCCGTCATTTCCTGCCCCGCATCATTTGATCCCTTCGCGTCCATAGCCGCTTTCCTTCATTCGCGGATCCGCGATTCAATCCGATCCGCTTCCCTGCTGTTGATCATCGCGCAGAGATAGGTATCCTCATCCAAGAATCCCCAACCTTCAATGGCTTGGTTCTCCCGATAAAGCGCTTGCTAAATTCAGAATAAATGCTCTCATGGACAAAAATGCGCTGCAGTGATATGCAGACCTGTCCGGCGAATGCAAAAGCCTCTTCCACACACCTTGGGACAATTTTATCCAACGGGGCGTCGGGCTCTACGATAAGCGCCGTATTGGACCCGGGCTCCATCGCGGTCCTTCGCAGACCCGCTTTCGATGTAATCAGCCTGCCTCCGAGCTTCCGGTGGAGGTAATTTTCTTCACCCGTTCATCGCTGCTTGCTTTCCGTCATAAGGAGCATATAAAGGGTAAGTTCTTTCTATCAATGGCAAGTTTGTTACTAGAACCAAAGCTCTTTTGTTACCGCTGCCATTTTCCTTATCCTCCTTTCCGATTGTTCGATAAATATAATAAGCAAAAATCGTGCCAATGTAAAAACCGCAGTAAAATAACCTTTTCCGTTATCTACCTGTCCGCTTTGGTGAAAATTTTCACCAATCGAGCAGGAATCTGCCTGCAAGCGTCGAATTTCATTTGGTGAAAGTTTTCACCGGCCTATGAAAAAATTCACCAGGAGGAGTTCTTTCCATGGACCATCGTCTGATTTCACCCGATATGTCGGAATATATTTTTAACTCCATGCATAATGGATTGATCGTCGTCGACCGGGACAGCAAAGTCATGATGCTCAACCCCTCGGCACAAAGGATGCTGCAAATCGAAGGAATCGCGTGGAAAGGCATGCCGATCAAATCATTGCTGCCCAATTCCAAAATGCATTACGTTCTTGAAAGCGGCATCAGCTCAATCGGTGAAAAAATGACCATTGCAGGCCGTGTATGCATGGTCAACCGCACCCCCTTGTACCGTGAAGGCGAAATGATCGGAGCAATCAGCGTCATTCAGGATATTTCCGAAATGGAGCAATCCCGCAATTTATTAAAACAAATGGAAATGGTGATTGAATTCTCCACCGACGGCATCTATGTCGTAAACACGGAGGGAATCACGTTATTGGTGAATTCGGCCTACGAAGAAATTACGGGCTTCCGCCGGGAGGAGCTCGTAGGCCGTCATATGGTGGAGCTGACCAAAGAAGGCTACTTTGATCAGTCGGTCTCCCTGCTCGTGCTTGAGCAGAAAAAACGGATTTCCGTCATCCAGAAAATCGGGGGCAAAAAAGATGTGATCGCTACCGGAACTCCCGTATTCAACGATTCGGGCGTGATCGAAATGGTCGTTACCAGCGTAAGGGATATTACCCAGCTGAACGAGTTGAAGCAGGAGCTGAACAAGGCCAGAAGCTTCTCGCAAATTCATCAGCACCGGTACGCCCTGGAATTCGACGGGAAAGAGCAGGCCATCGTGTTCCGCAGCTCAAAAATGGAGCGGATTTATGAGCAAATCCATCATGTGGCGCCCTTCCCCACCAGCATTCTGTTATCCGGCCCATCCGGCGCGGGCAAAGAGGTCATCGCCAACCTCATCCATCATTTGAGCAACCGTAAAGATAAACCTTTTATCAAGGTCAATTGCGCGGCCATCCCCGAGCTGCTGTTGGAATCAGAGCTTTTCGGATACGAGGCGGGGGCATTCACCGGTGCGAACCGGGAAGGGAGAATCGGCTTGCTGGAGCTGGCTGATCAAGGGACCATCATGTTTGATGAGATCGGTGAAATGCCCTTGTCTCTTCAGGTCAAGCTGCTGCGGGTTTTGCAGGAAAAACAAGTACAGAGGGTCGGAGGCACCAAGCCAAGAAATCTCGATATCCGGATTATCTCCGCCACCAACCGCGATCTCCGGGAACAGATCAAAGAAGGCAAGTTTCGGGAGGATCTCTATTACCGGCTGCAGGTGGTGGAAATCCGCATCCCTTCCCTTGCCGAACGGCCTGAGGATATTGAAGTGCTGGTTGATCACTACTTTTCCTTTTACTGCAGATCGTTTCGCATTGACAAACAGCTGTCTGAAAAGACCAAGCACATATTAAACGCCTATCATTGGCCCGGCAACGTTCGGGAGATGCGCAACTTGATCGAAAATATGATCGTCTCCATCCCTTCCACCGTCATTGAGCCGCATCATCTGCCGCAGCATATCTATGATGCCGCCCTTCCCTGGTCCCACGGCACCCTGAAGCAGCGGGTAGAGGAATTCGAGAAACGGATGATCCAGGAGGCCCTGGAAAAGCATAATTCGCTTAGAAAAGCCGCGGCCATACTTGGCGTCGATCACTCCACGCTGGTGAAGAAGCTTAAAAGGTGGCAGCTCAATTAACTTTGCGATATCTGGAGGAAACGATGTTCATTTCCTCCCTGTATTTCATGACCGTTCTGCGGGAAACCTGCAGTCCCTGTTCGGCCAGCCTGTCGGCAATGTTCTGGTCGGACAAGGGACAGTCCTTGCGTTCCTGTTCAATCAAGCGGGCAATCTTCACTTTAATGCTTGCAGCCGACATCAGCGTGCCGTCGCTTTTCACCAGGCCGTTCGTAAAGAAAAACTTTAACGCAAAGGTCCCGCGGGGCGTATCGATATATTTGTGCGTTACCGCTCTGCTGACGGTCGACTCATGAAGCTCCACCTTTTGGGCAATCGTTCTTAAGGTCATGGGCTTCAAGGCGTCGATGCCCGCCTCCAAAAAATCAATCTGCTCTTCCACGATAGCTTCAATCACCCGCTGAAGCGTCAGCCTCCGCTGCTCCAAGCTGCGAATCAGCCATCGCGCCGGTTGGATGTACTGCCTCAGAAACGCTCTTGCCTCTTGATTGTAACCGCTGTCATGATCGTTTTGCCTATATAACGGATGAAGATCAACTCGGGGCAGATTCGCTTCATTCATCATCGTCACATAGATACCGTTTCTCTTGATAACGGTTGCGTCCGGTTCGATATACCCCTTCGATTCGTGATGGTAAGCAGACCCCGGTCGGGGCTGAAGCGAACGAATATAAGCCAGCGAGGCTTCTACTTGTTCTATGGGAATGCCCAGGCTCTCTGCGATGCGCCGAAGCTTGCCTTCCGCCAGTTCTTTCAAATAATCGCTGACGAGCACCGCTGCCCAAGGATTCGCATGGGGATCTCTATCGATCTGAATGGCCAAACATTCCTGCAGCGTTCGCGCTCCTACCCCGGGGGGTTCTAAAGACTGCACCCATGCCAGAGCCCTCTGCATGCTCTCCAGGGGCTCACGAAGCTGACGACCGGCTTCCTCCAGCGGAATGCTCAACCACCCGGCCTCATTCAGATTGCCGACCAGGAACGCGGCGAGCCGATAGTCCTTCGGTGGAATACTGTTCATTCGGAGCTGGCTGAGCAGCATCGATTCCAAGGATTCCTGCCGCGGATCCGCCAGCTCAAGAAGCATATTTTCTTTACTTTGATCCTTCCCCTTGAGTCCGGGTTCTTTCCGTCTGTAGGAGTCAAAGCCATGGGCAACCTCAAGAAAAGGATTCTCTAACGCTTGTTCTTCCAAATAATTCAGCAGATCCGCCGAAGACATCTGCAATACATTCATCGACTGAAGCATTTGCTGCGTCATGTGAAGGCGGATTTGCTGCTGTTGGCTTAAGGATGGCTGAAGCTGCATCGCGTCCTCCCCCTTTGCTAAGCATCCTGTGGTGTTTCTTTATTATTGTATTATCTTATGCTGTGGGATGACAACATCCTTTACTCCCAAACCGCTCCTATAAAGGAAGGGAAAAGCAGCCGGCCTCTCAGGCAGGCTGCTTTATATCTGAAAATACAGTATGATGCCGCTTATTTTTTATCTCCAGGCAACGATTTGGGCTTTTCATTAAACCATTTCATATATATCCGTTCATACGTTCCGTTTTTGGACAGTGTTTGTAAAGCTTTACTGATCCTTCCGGTATAGCGGCTCCTTTTGGTTAAGGCAATGCCATATTGTTCATTGGTAAGCACCTCGCCTACCGTTTTTACTTTTCCTTGTCCCATGCTTTGGATAAAATATTTGGCACTCGGCTCATCGAATACAACGGCATCAACCTGTTTATCCATTAATGCCTGATAAGCCTGTGTAATATCGGGGTAAGCCTTCACTTCTTTAATTCCCTTTTGTTTGCTGACAAAATCATAGCCGGTTGTGCCGATTCGGGTAGCGACCACTTTCTTTTCCAAATCTTTAACACCTTTGATATTCTGATTGTCCGCCGCTGTAACCAAAACAAGACCGGCATCATAATAAGGTTCGGCAAAATCCAGCTTTTTCGTCCGATCGCCCTTGATGGTAATGCCGGCAATGGCTGCATCGATTTTACCGGATTCGACCGCCTTCATCATTTCCCCCATCCCCATCGGCTTGAGTTCATACCGCAAACCGGCTTCTTTGGCAATCGCATCCCACAACTCAATTTCAAAGCCCTTTTTTTCATTGTTTTCAACATAACCTAACGGCTTAAGGTTGTTTTCTATGCCTACCTGCAGCGTTTTTTTCGACGTGCATGAAGTTAAAAGCAATACTAAGAGCAAAAGCTTAAAAATCAACCAAAATCTCGGCTGCTTATGACTCAATATCGTCCCCTCCTGACCTGTTCAGGGATATTTTATCTCGCCGCAAGGATTCCTATACACTCTCTTATTCTTTGCAATCCTTTATCGAATCAGCAAAGGCCTGACGTCTGCAATAATTTGTTCCAGCTGCTTGGAGCATTGCTCATACATTTGTTTTATTTGCTGATTATCCGTTGATAGACCGAACATTTCGAGATCCGCTTCGCATTTCTTTAACTGAGCCAGCAGCGAAGCCTTTTGCTGCGGCGCCGGAACCTTAAGCTGATCGTCATATAAATCGACGCTCAGCTGCCCGTAGGAATCGACTTGGCCCAAAAACACATTCTCGATCGTTACGCCGACTTTCTCTAATTCGGAATAAAGCCACTCGCGGCTTAATCCCATCGTAGCTAAAGGCTCGTCCAACATTTTTCCGTCCATAATCACCGTTTGAGGCTCCTGTTCAGGCCCGACCGTAATCCCTAAATGGGAGGGAGTCAAAGGCTGATGCTCTTTTTTGAGAAGAACATTGACTTCTCCGCTGGGTTCAATCACCGCAAATTCGACGTCGGCTGTTTTAAACACATTCTTTTTCCGAAGCTGCTGGAGCAGCTCATCAGCGGAAAGCCGTTCTTTCTTTAAATTATCTTCGAGAATTTTGCCGTCCTTCACGAGTACGGTCGCTTTACTGTCAATAAAATCGCGTACCTTTTTGCTTTTGATTTGCAGAAATTCAATTCCTAAAGAAACCAGTACCCAGACAATTAATGAAACCAAACCCAATAACCAATGGGATTCCAAATCCATTGAGATATAAGCGGCAAGGCTGCCGATCGTAATGCCGGTAATATACTCAAAAAAAGAAAGCTGGGAAATTTGCCTTTTCCCCAAAAGTCTAGTCATCAAGAAGAGAATCACAACAGCGAACAAGGTACGCAAGCTGACCACTAACCAATCGGGCATATTTCCATAACCTCCATGGATTCATCCTTCATATATCAACAAATAAATTATTTGTTATGGGGTTCGTTTTTAGCGGTAATAAATAATGGGAAAAAGACAAAAACTTCCCTTGAAAAGAATTTAATTCATGTCGCTGATCAGATCGTTCCAGGCTTTCGATTGCGGCCTAATTAGCTGAAAATTCATGTTATCCACAAACATATCCACAATCCATTAAGGATTTCAACCATCAATATCTCCGAAGTTTTTCTTTATTCACATATCCACATCCGCACTTATGCACAAGGTTTGACATGAGAAGAAACAGCATATTAAAATGATAAATATACTATAGTCCTTAATGCCTATTTTAATTTCGTTAATCCGACATCATCATACGCTAAAGGTTCTATTTTTCATGGAATAGAAACCTTTAACCTACCTTGTGCGAACGTACAACTTTGGGCAGGAGGAGACATAGTGAATTCTAGACATTTTTCCATCACCCCTTCAGTCCTTGTTCTGGCTCTATTATTAGTTCTGGCTTGTTTGGGAAATCTATTTAACCTGTCGCTGTTTTTTGGGGTTGACTTTTTGTTTGGCAGTATATTTGTAATTATTTTGTTGAAATGGTATGGGCTAAAATGGGGAATGCTCGGATCTGTCCTGGCCAGCGGCTGCACGATTCTTTTGTGGAATCATCCGTATGCCATGCTCATTTTTATTTGTGAAACGCTATTCATCGGCATGCTATTCCGGCAAAAAACAAGCAGTAATTTTGTCCTGTTAACCGCTTTGTTTTGGATCTTTCTTGGTATGCCTATGATTTGGTTATCATACCATTATGCACTGAACATGAACGCCGCAGCGACTTTGACGGTGATGCTTAAGGATGCGGTTAACGGGATTTTCAATGCATTGATCGCAAGCCTGATGCTTTCTTACCGGCCAACTCCCGTTGGGTCGGGTCTTCATTCGAAAAGGGGCTCGATCTCTTTTTATGATGCCCTCTTTAACATCTTCGTCGCCTTAATCATTTTCCCCATGCTTCTAGTGACCGTTATGGTTGGACAGGAAAGAGTAAATGCCATTGAACTCGATATTCAAGAATTGACGGAAACGCAATCGGAAATGATTTTAAGCGATATCAGCCATTGGATAAACCATCATCTCCAGGGGGTCAAGCAATTATCCAATTTGGCATCTGACGCTGAGCATGGCGATACAGAGGAACTACAGAGGCTTACGTCTTATTTCACGCACCAATTCCCGGATTTTCATAATATGTTTATTGCCGACGCTAAAGGGTGCACCGTTGCCTTTGAGCCGCTTTACAATCAGAATGGAGACTCTGCGATCGGCTTAAACTTTTCGGACCGGCCTTACTTCCGGCAAATCCAAGAAACTGCGCGGCCGATCATATCTGACGTATTTATGGGGAGGGGCGGAATATCCGAACCGATGGTGAACATTGGTGTTCCTATCTTCAGGAATCAACAATTTCAAGGCATTGCCGCCGGGGCGCTAAATCTTAACTATATCAACGAAAAAATCAAAAGAATGAAAAGCAATACCAGCCTTCGTGTGACCATTTTGGATCACCGGCAGCATGTGATCGCAAGTACACGTTCGAATGCTGCCGTTATGACGCCGTACGTTTGGCAGCAGGACGGCGAAATCAGCTCTTTGACAGACGACTTGCATCATTGGTTTCCAAATGATGTTAAAAACCCTATGCAGCGTTGGCAAAAGTCATCGTACATCAAGATAATGACCATACCGGGTTATGCGAATTGGACCATTATCGTTGAGTCCCCTATGGCGCTTTACAGGGACAGCATGTATATATTTTATAACAAGATTCTTGGCATCTTATTGGTTTGCGGAATCATAGCCATATTTGCTTCCATTTGGATCAGCCGCTCGATTGTCAAACCCATTACCCAATTGGCGAATGCAACAACAGACCTGCCTGACAAGATCGTGAGTAAAAACTCGGTTCATTGGCCGGCCAGCTTCATGACCGAAATCCTTATTCTGATTAATAACTTTAAAAGCATGTCTGAAAAGCTTCAGAGGATGTTTCATGAAATTCAGTATTTGGCCTATTACGACAGCTTAACCGGCCTCCCCAACCGGCTTCTCTTCAAAAAAAAGACCGAGGCCTTATTAAACCAATCCAATATAGAGCAACAGACCACGGCTGTTCTTTTTTTTGATTTGGACCGGTTTAAAGTGATTAATGATACGCTTGGTCACGGGAATGGGGATCTCCTATTACAAACCGTGAGTGTACGATTGAAGCATTGTTTTGGACCTGAGGATGTCCTTTCCCGCATGGGAGGGGATGAATTCACGGCGGTTCTACCTGACACTACCCGTGAACAAACCGCGGCAATAGCACAGAAAATTCTCTGTGAGCTCTCTCAACCGATCCATATTAAAGGTCATGAATTATTTATTACCGTAAGTATTGGCATCGCCATGTACCCGGATGATGGAATGGATCATCAAACCCTTGTCAAGCATGCCGATCAAGCCATGTATTCAGCCAAAGATAAAGGCAAAAACACGTATTCTTTCTATACGGAAGAGATGGATGAAGCTTCCTCGAATCAAATGGTACTTGAATCCATGATGCATAAAGCGTTGGACCAGCAGGAATTCTTGCTTTACTACCAGCCCAAAATGAATGCGGCGTCCGGAGCATTAACCGGATGGGAGGCTTTGATTCGTTGGCGGCATCCGGAAAAAGGCTGGATTTCCCCGACGGACTTTATTCCTGCAGCGGAAGAAACGGGGCTGATCCATCCTATCGGAGAGTGGGTGCTGCGCTCGGCCTGCGCTCAAAATAAAGCCTGGCAGGATGCCGGATATCCGGCGGTATCCGTTTCTGTAAACCTGTCTATGAGACAGTTTAGGGAACAAAGCCTGGTTGATCTTATTTCCGAAGTGCTGCAGGAGACCGGTCTCGATCCGCAATACCTGGAGCTGGAAATTACCGAGAACATTAGTGTGCACAATACGCAATACGTCCTGTCTGTGCTCCATCAAATCAAACGCTTAGGAGTTAAAATCTCTATTGATGATTTCGGGACAGGCTACTCCTCCCTCAGCTATCTCAAAAAGTTTCCGATTAATCAGCTGAAAATCGACCAATCCTTTATACGGGATATCCAGCATCAACGGGAAGACTATGCGATTGTGAAAGCGATCATCTCCATGGCTCACAGTCTCGGACTCAACGTTGTTGCCGAAGGGGTAGAGACCGAGGGGCAATTCACTCTGCTCCGCAAAATGAAATGTGATGAAATTCAAGGCTTTTACATCAGCGAGCCCTTCCCCCCGGAACAGATGGACACGTTTATCACAACAAAATCCATTAAAGAGTAATAGGAAACGAACAAGAAAACCCGAAGTCAGCTAAAGGCTGCTTTCGGGTTTTGACATGAGTAAAGGTCTTTGCTTAGAAGTTCACTTTCTCGCCTTTAAATGCGGCGATATAAAGTCGCTTCATATCTTCCGCCGTTACATCGCGCGGGTTGGAAGGCGTACAAGGATCATGAACGGCATTGGCTGCCATAGAGTCCAGATGCTTCTCGAATTCAGCCTCACTGACGCCAAACTCCTTCAGCGTTAACGGAAGACCCAATGCCTTATTAAGGCCACGGAGCAATTCCGTTAAGGCATCCACCAGCTCGTCATCGCTGTTTCCGGCTAATCCAAGCATTCTGGCAATATCTGCGAACCGGGAGGCATCGGCTTTTTTATTAAAATCGATCACGTAAGGCAGATATATGGCATTTGCGCAGCCGTGCGGAATATTCAGGATAGCGCCGCTTTTATGAGCCAAGCTGTGCACAATTCCCAAAAATCCGTTGGAGAAGGCGATGCCGGCCATCGCTTGCGCATAATGCATGGCCTCTCTTGCTTTTTTGTCGCCCGCAAACGATTTTTCAATGTTATCCACCGACATTTTGATCGACTGCATGGCCATGGGGTCCGTAAACGGATTGTTCGCTCTGGAAACATAAGCTTCAATCCCGTGCGTTAAAGCATCCATGCCCGTATAGGCCACGATCTGAGGCGGCATGGAATGCGTTAGCTCCGGATCCAAAATGGCGATATCGGGAGTGATGTCATACGTAAACACAGGATATTTTGTCCCGGTTTCATGATCGGTAATGACAGAGAACGGCGATACATCCGTCCCGGTTCCGCTGGTAGTGGAAACCGCTACAAATCGTGCTTTTTTCCTTAGCTCAGGAATCGGGTTGGGAGCTTTAATTTGATCAAAATGCAGCTCCGGATATTCATACATGATCCACATCAGCTTGGCTGCGTCGATAGGGGAACCGCCGCCGACAGAAATAATCCAGTCGGGTTGGAATTCCAGCATCCTTTGGGCGCCTTCTCTGGCGGTTTTAATCGACGGATCGGGTTCAACCCCTTCGATCAGCTGGGTTTCAAAGCCCGCTTCGCGCAAATAGGATTCGGTTTTGTCCAGATATCCCGAATTTTTTATTGACTGGCCTCCGATTACGATGGTTGCTTTTTTCCCTTTCAACGTCTTCAAAACTTCCAGGGATCCTTCCCCGTAATATACATCTCTAGGAATAGTAAAACGGTTCATTCAGCAATTCTCCTTTACTTAAGAAGTCATGGGGGTGGCTTATAGATACGGATAGAATGATGATGGTTATCTTAAGCTTCCCTCGAAATCACTTCATTATTTATGTCCCCGCAGTTGCCCTGCATGCTCTATAATACATAACAGGCTTACATTACGTAAGTATGCACTTTTTAGTCCGATAGTACCCGAAACCATACCTTTGTACAGGGAGTGAATAAATTCAGCCTTATAATGTCTCGTTATATTCGAATCCATCTAACATTTAGGGTACAAAATGGTCCATTTCCCGCGTTGCAATAGAAATTGTTATGATAATGGTATATATTTAGGTAATCCAAACCAACCATCGTGTAAAGGGCAGCATCATCCCTTAAATATAGGCCAATTGGGAGGAGCTTCGATGGAACATAGCCTCTTGTATCTACTCTATTTTTTATTCTACAGCGTCGTGCTGCTGCGGTTAGGAAAATACGGCTTTGATCGGGTAAAAAGCAGCAAGGATTATTTTATAGGTCATGGAAATATGGGCGTTTTTCTAGGCGTCTGTACGTTCTGTGCATCATGGATCAGCGCCACTTCCATGTTATCCATTACGGGCAACGTCTACCTTTTTGGCCTGTATCCTTCCGTATTTGGCATTCTGGGATGGTTCGCAGGGGCGCTGCTGTTTATTCCTCTGGCCAACCGGCTGACCGACCAGTCCCTTCGCCGGTCCCTTCGCACGCTCCCGGAATATTTTTATGTCCGCTATCAAAGCGGCGGATTACAGATGGTAGGCGGGATCGCCATCGTTTTTTCCCATCTCTTTTATGTGATGCTGCAGATTCGGGGGTTCGGCGTAGTGGTTGGCCATATGCTGGAGATTCCTTACGCGCTGGCCGTTTTACTGGTTTATTTGTTCTTGATCTACACGACCTTCGGCGGATTTGAATCCGTTGCCAGAACCGATACCATCAATTTTTTGTTAATTCTTCTAGGCTCATTAACCGGCGCCATCCTCGTTTATCAAGAGCTTGGCGGAAGCCTGCACGCTGTACACAGCTTTGTATCCGCTTCCATTTCTTTGCCGCAGGCCGGCGAATCGCCGTTGAACACAGACCCATCGTCGCTTTTTTATTTAGGTATATTCATGTTTATAAGCTGGGCGCTGGGAAAATCGACTTATCCCCAGTATATGAACCGGGTTCTTGCAGCGAAGAACCGTTCCACTGCGGTCAGGATGATCGTCATCTCCCTCGTCCTGCTGGTGATGACGTATACCGTTTTGATCTTCACCAGCTTGGGGATCAGGGCCTTAGCCCCGGATCTGCAGCCCGGATCGTTAGATGAAATCATGCCTATGGCCGTCGATCGTTTATTTGCCCCTTATTGGTCCGGGGTCATTTTGATGGCCATTATGGCTGCCGCCATATCTACAGCCAACTCCCAGCTATTGGTTCTCGCGGGAAGCTTTAGCTGGGATATTTATCGTTATGTCGTGAAACGTCCGCCTAGTGAGGAGAAGCTGATCCGTGTAAGCCGATGGCTCGTCTCCATAGGTGCAACCGTCTCTTTGCTGATGGCTTTCATTCCTCCCGGTGCTTTACTCAATTACAGCAGCTACCTATGGGGCTTTTTTGCCGCGACATTCTTTGTGCCCCTGTATGGCGGGCTATTCTGGAAAGGAGCTACCAAAGAAGGGGCATGGGCGGGTTTTCTCGGAGGCACCACGATCTATATCATGGAAATTCTCTTCTTTCAGTTCGAGAGTGAATGGACAAACCCGGCTTTGCCAGGCGCCTTGGGCTCTCTTATCTGTTTTGTAACAGTCAGTCACTTCTATAGAAGAAGAAGGAACAGGAAAAATGAAGAAAATCCCATTTTCACCCTCCATTGAAACGAAAATCTTGCTTCCCTTTCTCCTGCTCGTCATTTTCCCCGTTCTGTTCGTCGGCGGAATTTCCTATTGGTCCGCTTATAACAATTACAGGCAAAGCATGGATGAAAAGGCGATATTAAACCTGAATCAGGCGCTTCTGCAGCTGGAGCACATCAATCAAAAGGTTACAGAACAAAAAATTTCATTAGCGGACGGCAAAAAAGAGAGCATCGAGTTTTTCCAAAAGATGTGGAAGGATGAAATAGTGATTATCGAAGATGAGCTCATCCTATTGGCGCGGTCCGATCCATGGATCGAGTTCCAGCTTCATCTATCCAAGGCGGAGCAGTCTCATGGCCGGCTCATTCTTGAGGATACCTGGCTTCATCAATCGTATTTGCTGTTTGATTCCTATGAACCATGGAATTGGCGTATGGGCATCTTTGTAACCGTAAATCCGTTCTCGCAAGCCTTGACCAATATCCAAAAATATACGCTGATCACTATCGTCATCGCCAGTATATTTGTTATTCAGGCGACGATACTGCTTGCCCACCACATTGCCAAACCATTGAAACGGCTGGCGGAATGGTTTGATCAGGTTCGTGACGGGAAGCCCTTCAATCCCGGAGAGGAAAACGAGGAAATGCTGCAAAGAAAGGATGAGGTTGGCATCCTTGTCGGGGCCTTCCACCAAATGGTCCGGCAAATGGAAGAGAGAAAACAAATGGAAATCCGGTTGGCCCGCTTGGAAAGGCTGGCAGCGCTGGGCGAGCTTGCGGCAGGTATGGCCCATGAGATCCGGAATCCGCTGACGGGAATGAAAACGAGCGTGCAGGTGCTGCAAAAACGGATCACAGGCAATGAGCAAAACGATATACTGCTCCAAGGAATTCAATCGGAAATTGAACGGCTGAACAGGCTAACCGTTCAGCTGGTGCATTTCGCCAGACCACAGCTTGCCGAGCTGCATTGGGTTAACCTGCGTCAGGTGCTGAATGAAGTTCTGGACCTTCTCGCTCAACCCATCCGGGAAAAACAGATCCGTATGGAAGTGCGTCAAACGCATACCCCTCTTCTCGCTTATTACGATCCGGATCACTTAAAGCAAATTTATCTCAATTTGCTGCTCAACGCTATTAAAGTGGTCCCACCGGCGGAAGGCCGTATCGTCATTCGTATGAGGGAACAATCCGAAGAATTCCGCATCGATATTTCGGACAATGGCATCGGAATCCCCTTTGAACATATGGATAAAATTTTCAACCCCTTTTTTACGACGGATCCGAAGGGGACCGGTTTAGGCTTGTCCGTCGTACACCGGCTCGTAACGGAGCACGGCGGACATATTGACGCCAGAAGTGAGGGAGACAAGAGTTCGGGCACGGTATTTTCCTTTACGATCCCGAAGGAGAGGAGAGCGCATGATGGTGAAACGAGTGGTCATTATTGATGATGAAGCGGTGATCCGCTTATCCTTACAAATGGGGCTGGAGGATGAGGGATTTACGGTTTGGACCGAAGAAACCGGCGAGTTAGGGCTTCGGAGAATCGCTGAGGTTCAACCGGATCTCGTATTTTTGGATATTCGGCTTCCGGGGAAAAACGGGATTGAGATTCTAAAAGAAATTAAAAAAATGAATCCTGCCGTTACCGTCTTGATGATGACGGCCTACGGTGATGCGGAGTCTACGCTCAAAGCCCTTCAAGCGGGCGCTTTTGATTATATTGACAAGCCTTTTGAATTGGAGGATGTTCTGATCCTCATCAAAAGAGTATGGAGAAACGAAGAAGCGGCAGCGGAGCTTAGCTCCCCCCGGCAGCATGGGGAACAGCATGACGTCCAGCTCCCGATCATTTGCGGGTCCCGTCCGATGCTGGACGTCCTCGCTCAAATCCGCCAGGTGGCCGAGACCAATACAAGCATTCTGATTATGGGAGAAACCGGTACCGGCAAGGAATTGGCGGCCAATGCCATACATGCCTGCAGCCACCGGAGGCAAATGCCCTTTGTTGCGCTGAACTGCGGCGCCATTCCCGCCAATCTTCTCGAGAGCGAGCTCTTTGGGTTTGAGAAGCACGCGTTTACGGGAGCGGATAAAGCGAAAGCGGGCTTGCTTGAAATAGCCCACGGGGGCACGATTTTTCTGGACGAAATCGGGGAGCTTCCGCTGGACATTCAAGTCAAGCTGCTGCGGTTCTTGGAGAATCAGAAGCTTCGAAGGGTAGGCGGCACCAAGGATCAGGCAATCGATGTGCGGGTGGTCGCAGCAACCAACCGTAATCTGAAAGAAATGGTCGATGCCGGACTTTTTCGTAAAGATCTCTACTATCGGCTGCATGTGGTCCCTATTTATTTGCCTCCTTTGCGCGACCGTGACGACGATGTGGTGCTGCTCTCCGACTTTTTTTTGAAATCGCTGTCCGGCAAGCTCAACAAAAATATCCCCGGTTTTTCACCTGCCGTGATGGACTTGTTCCGTCTTTACCCATGGCCGGGCAATGTGCGGGAGTTAAAAAATAGTATCGAACGATTAGTCATTCTCAACCGTGATACCATGATCACGCCTTCCCAGCTTCCGGAGGAAATCGTCATCGAGGCTTTGCGCCAGCTGGGTCTTAAAGCGGAGAACGACCATGAAAAACCGTCCGTCCAGGTTCGGCCCTTCACCGAAGCTTTCGATCTGGAGCAGGAGTTGGAGAGATTGGAAAAGCATTATATCGAACAAGCTTTGAAGCAAACGCAGTGGAACCTGAGTAAATCGGCCAATCTCTTGGGAATCAGCCGATTTTCCTTGCAGCGAAGAGTAAAAAAGTACTTTGGCGAGGTTTTCTAAACCATGGGTCACTGTGCGAATTCGCTCGAATTTTATCAACATGCTGTGCGAAAGCTCACACTTTGGGTGGGCTTTTTGTTATTGAACCGGTATTCGAATGCCCGCTCACCCTTGTTTCAGTCGAATAAAGGCTTTGGCATGGAAATTGCTTATTAAATAAGTGAGCCGCGCAAAGGCGAGAAAAGGAGGAACGTCCATTGAATGGGGCAGCTGTAGAAAAAAAATCAAACTTTATAGGTGGTCGTTGGAAATCAAGCTCATCTCTGTATGAATTAAAAAATCCTTATGATTTATCCGCTATTGCGGAAATCCCGCTTTCTACACCGGAGGAAATGGAGGAAGCTATTGCCGAAGCCGACCAAGCTTACGAAAGAATGAAAGCCCTTTCTTCTCATGAACGGTCAAGCATTTTATACAAAACCGCCCAATTGCTGGAGGAGCGTGCGGAAGAATTCGCTCAAACGATTTGCCTCGAAGCGGCAAAACCCATTAAAACCGCCCGCATGGAAGTGGCCAGATCGATTCAAACGTTCTTGTTTGCCGCCGAGGAGGCCAAGAGGATGTATGGGGAATCCATTCCGATGGATGCGGCAAAAGGCGGTGAAGGAAAAATCGCTTTTACCGTCCGGGAGCCGATCGGAGTGATTGGAGCCATCACCCCGTTCAACTTCCCTTTGAACCTGGTAGCGCACAAAGTCGCCCCTGCTATTGCAAGCGGTAACACGATGGTGTTGAAGCCGGCGGAGCAAACGCCTTTAACCAGCTTCAAGCTGGCTGAATTGATGCAAAAGGCCGGACTTCCAGACGGCGCCCTGAATGTAGTCGCAGGAGATGGCCCTACGCTGGGACCTGTTCTCTTCACGGACGAAAGAGTAAAGAAAATTTCCTTTACGGGTTCCCCTGAGGTAGGAAAGCTGATTCGTTCCCAATCCGGCTTAAAGAAGATCACACTGGAATTAGGGTCCAATTCAGCGCTGATCATCGACGAGCAAGCCGATCTGAATAAAGCCGTCCCAAAAGCGGTAACCGGTGCTTTCACCTATGCCGGACAGGTTTGTATCCATACCCAACGGATTTATGTTCACGAGGCGATTTATGATGCTTTTGTGGAGCGCTTTGTCGAAGCCTCCAAAAATTTAATTATCGGAGCGCCTTCCGATGAACAAACCGATGTCTCCGCCGTGGTCAATCAACGCAGCCTTCAGCGTATTACCGCTTGGCTCGAAGAAGCCCGTCAGTCCGGCGCGACGTTCCTCTCCGGCGGGGAAGTCAACGGACAAATCATCTCCCCCGCCATCCTGACTCATGTTAACGAATCCGAAAAGGTCGTATGTCAGGAAGTGTTCGGGCCCGTTGTGGTCATCAATCGCGTTTCTTCAGTGGAAGAAGCGATTCGTCTGGCGAATCAATCCCGTTACGGCTTGAACGCCGGAATATTCACCACCAACCTGGATACCGCCTTCCGAGCCGCTCAAGGGCTGCACGTCGGTCAGGTATTGATCAACGAGATCCCTACCTTCCGTGCCGACCACATGCCGTACGGCGGCGTCAAGGACTCCGGAGTAGGCAAGGAAGGAATCCGTTATGCCATTCAGGAGATGACGGAAGAAAAATTGGTCGTCATTCAGCTTTAATCCATTCCAAAGGAGAATAAGACATGAAAAAAACACGTAAAGCTTATGCAGGTCTTTTGTCCGCTGTTTTTCTTGCAGGCTCCCTTCTCAGCGGATGCGGAGCTACGCAATCTCAAACGCCTCCGGCGGCCGGAACTCCCGCCCCTTCTACTGACGGTACGCTCAAAATCGGCGCCGTTCTTCCGATGACAGGCGGCTCGGCTGTATTTGGAGAGAAATTCAAGCAAGCCTACTCCCTTGCCGTTGATGAAATTAATGCAGCCGGGGGAGTCAACGGGAAAAAGCTTGAGATTCTTATTGAAGATTCCCAGGAAAAGCCTCAGGTGGGTAAAACCGCAACCGAGAAGCTGGTGGCCAATAAAGACATCCTGATTCTGACAGGCGGGCGTTCCTCCGGGGTTACCTTGGTGGAAGCCCAGGTGGCCAATGAAAACAAGGTCCCTTACCTGATTGACCATGGAAGCTCCGATAAAGCGACCATGAGCGGTTACGATTATGTATTTCGTTTAAGTCCGACAGCCGGAATGTATACCTCCGCTCTTCGCGATTATTTTAAAACGAACCCTCCGAAATCAATCGCTTACATCAACGTAGACAACGCATTCGGCGAAGCGGTTTATGAATACGGTATCAAAAAATATATTGAGTCGGCAGGCGTTCCGTTCACATTGGAAAAATATAAAGCCGGAGAGCTGGACTTCAAGCCTTTAATGGAAAAAATCAAAGCGGCCAACCCTGAGGTGGTGATCGTAACCGCCGGCGATGATAACGACGCCACTCAAATCATGAAAGCGGCCAAAGAATCCCGCGTATCACCCAAGATGTTCGTCGGTACCGGCGCAGGCCACTCCATCATCGGCTTTGCCAAGCAGTCCGGAGAGCTGGCCGAAACGGTATTGACCGCTGGTCCATGGCATGGAAACAAAAAGGATCCGAAATTCCAGGAGTTCCATAAAAATTTCACCGCCAAGTTCCAGCATGAGCCCGGCGAGCACGAGGTCGAGGGCTATGCGGCTATTTATGTCATCGCCGACGCTTTAAAGCGCGCCAAAACCTTGGATCGCGAAGGAATAAAGGAGGCGCTTGAAGCCACCGATATGGATACGGTGTTTGGACATGTGAAATTCGAGGATTTTGACGGATACAAGAATCAGAACAAGGGCATGACCGATATTTCTCAATGGATCGGCGGAAAAATGGTCACCGTCTATCCGGATGCGTTCGCTGAGGACAAAATGAAGGATTTCAAAGGCTGGTAAAACGAAGCGGCTCCCCTTCTTTGCTATCCGCGAGCCCGGCATGGGCGTATTCTCTACGACACATACCTTGGCGGGAGAGGACGGGGAAGCTCCTTCCCCTCCCGCTCGATTACATTGATAGAAAGGACGTACACCTATGCTCCAGACCCTTTTGGACGGATTGCTCATCGGGGGGATTTATGCCATTATCGCCCTCGGGCTGACCTTGATCTTCGGGGTAATGCACGTCATTAATATGACGCACGGCGAATTCGTCATGATCGGCATGTTTATCAGCTATTTTTTGTTTTCAAATTTCGGCATGGATCCTTTTGTCAGCATGTTGTTCTCCGTCCCCGTTTGTTTTGTCATCGGATACTTTCTCTATCGCTGGTTTGTTGAAAAAGCCAAAAGAGTCCGCGAGGAAAACACGCTCCTTCTTACCGCGGGCGCGGGGATTTTATTTGCCAACGTGATGGCCCTTCCCGCTTTTATCGGCCCTAAATTCCTTCGCCTTACCGGCGAGAATTTATATTGGGAAAACAAAGTATGGCATATCGGCGGCTTGTCGCTCAATGCGACGCTTACAGCCGGGTTTGTTGTGACCGCTCTGCTCATCTACGGCCTGCATATGTTCTTAACGAAAACAGATACCGGATTTGCCATTCGCGCCGCATCACAAGAACCTACGGCAGCGACGATTGTCGGCGTCAACGTATCGGTCATCTCCGGTTTAACCTTTGGTCTCGGTGCGGCATTTGCCGGGATTGCGGGAAATATATTGGCAGCCAATTACCCCATTTACGCTTCCATCGGAACCTTGTTTGTCGTCAAAGCCTTCGTCATTGTCGTCCTGGGCGGCATGGGCTCTATTCCGGGAGCGGCTCTGGGCGGCTTGATTCTTGGCGTTACGGAAAGCTTCGGCTCGGCTTACATTCCCGGCGGAACGGGGTTCCGCGATATTTTCGGCTTAGTCATCTTCCTGTTGGTTCTCCTGTTCAGACCGCAAGGATTGTTTGGGAGGGCAAAGTAAATGATGAAGACCAAAACGACTGTTATTGCTCTGGTTTCCGCTTTGCTTACAGGCTTCATCGTTCCCTTCATCGGTGAACAAAACGCTTATTTTTATACCGTTTGCTCCTATATTCTCGTCTGGGTCATTCTCGGGCAGGCATGGAATCTGCTTGGCGGCTTTACCGGCCAAATCTCCTTCGGCCATGCCATGTTTCTGGGCATTGGGGCCTACGCCTCCATGATTTTCATGAACGAGCTGAAGCTGGATATGTTTTTGAGCATGGTGCTGGCCGCCTTGCTGGCAGGTCTGTTTTCCCTCCCTCTGGGCAAGCTGATTTTCCGTTTACGGGGGCCCTATCTTGGTTTGGGAACCTTGGCGATTGCTGAAATTTTGCTGATCATCGCCCGCAATTGGAAAAGCGTGACCAATGGCGGCGAAGGGATCATGCTGGAGTCCGGCGGGACCTTCCTTGGGATAAGCGTTTCGGATAAACAGGAATATTTTTTTCTAGGCTTAGCTATAACGGTACTGGTTTGCTTGTTCATTTCTTATCTGATGAAAACAAAAACCGGCTATTCTCTCATCGCCATCCGCGAGAATGAAGATGCCGCGGAAGCTATGGGGATTCATGCGGCACGTTATAAGAGCTTATCCTTATTTCTTTCTGCAACGATCACAGGCTTAGGAGGCTCGTTTTACGGATTGTTTAACAAGTTTATCGACCCTGAGATGGCTTTTACCGTTCATCTTTCAGCAGAGATGATTTTTGTAACCGTGATCGGCGGAATCGGAACCGTTGCGGGCCCCATTATCGGGTCGACGCTGCTCATCGGCCTCCAGGAATACTTAAAGGGAATTCCTGCGCTGCAAACCTATCCTTCCCTTTACTTAGTCATTTACGGTCTGATGATTATGGTCGTCATTGTTTACCTCCCGGGCGGAATCGTGGACGGGGTGAAAAAATGGATGGCACGAATGAAAACAAAGAGAGGGAAACCGCATGAGTTTACTGAAAATCGACCGCATTTCTAAACGCTTCGGAGGGGTTACCGCTAACGAAGACGTTAGCTTTGATGTGAAAGAGGGCCAGGTCCTCGCTCTCATCGGACCTAACGGAGCCGGAAAAACGACCTGCTTTAACATGATTGCGGGCGTTTTTCCTCCATCCGAAGGAAAAATTTATTACCGGGGCCAAGACATTACCGGAAAGAAGCCTCACGAGTTGAATGGGATGGGGATCGCCCGTACCTTCCAAATCGTAAAACCGCTGGCCAAATTATCCGTCTTCGACAATGTGATGGTCGCTTCCCTGGCGAAAAGCAAAAATATAAAGGAAGCTCAAGAAAAAGCAAAAGATATCTTGACCTTCACCCGCTTAGAGTCCCTTCAGCATCTTCCTGCAGGACAGCTATCCATCGGGAATTTAAAACGGCTGGAGGTAGCACGCGCCATCGCAACCGGGCCTGAGCTTCTCCTCATGGACGAGCCGATGGGCGGACTCACGCCATCCGAAGTGGACGATGCGATCAAGCTCATTCATCAAATCCGCAGGAACGGCACGACCATTGTCATTATCGAGCACATTATGAAAGCCGTCATGGCAGTTTCGGATCACATCGTCGTACTCCGGAACGGAAAAATGATTGCCAACGGGGAGCCCAAGGCGGTTATGAACGATGAGACGGTGATTAAAGCGTACTTGGGGGATGGATATGTTAAAAGTCACTAATCTGGAATCTTTCTATGGCGCGGTGCAGGCGGTTTGGAGCGTTTCTTTTGATGTCAGTCCCGGAGAGGTCGTTTCCATTATCGGTACCAACGGAGCCGGAAAAACAACGATCCTGAAGTCGATTGTAGGCTTGACCGCTCATAAAGGCTCGATCCGTTTCAAAGACCGGGAAATAGGAAATCTGCCCGCTCACAAAATGGCCGAGCTCGGAATCGCCTATGTCCCGGAGGGGCGCAAGGTATTTCCGCAGATGACCGTCCTGGAGAACCTGCGAATGGGCAGCTATAACAAGCGTGCGGCGAAATTTCGTGAAGAATCCATTGCCCATATCCTGGATATCTTCCCCCGTTTAAAAGAAAGAGCAAACAATTTTGCCGGGAACCTGTCCGGCGGGGAACAGCAGATGCTGGCCATCGGACGAGGCCTCGCCTCCAAGCCCTCGTTACTCCTGCTGGATGAGCCGTCGCTTGGGATCGCACCGATTCTCGTAGATGAAATCTTCGAAACGATCCAGCAGATTAAAAAAGAGATCACCATTGTCCTCGTAGAACAGCATGTTCATCACGCACTTTCGATCGCCGACAAGGGGTACGTCATCGAGCATGGTAAAGTGGCCATGAGCGGTACAGGCAAAGAATTGCAAGAAAATGAGCATGTAAAAGAAGCCTATCTCGGCATATAAATAAACGGAATGAAGTGCTCCCGTTCATTCCCTGCTCAAGCAGAGATGCGCGTTCCGGCGAATTCGGCGTGAAGTATGGACCTTCCGTAACTGCCGGCGTCGCATCCCCGTCTCCGCAGGCGGGCGTTGGCTCTAGGACCGTCGATTGCGGTTTCCCGGCATCCGGCGCCGGTGTCGAGTCAGCCCCTGGCAGCGTACCTCCGCCCCCAGGATGGATGCCGCAGGCGGTCAGCGCCGCCCCTGCTGCCAGAACAACGCCGGCGGCGATGAACTGGCGGCGGGTGATGCGTTTTTTCGCCTTTTGCGTGCTAAGCTCTTTTTCGACCATGTTGTCCCCCCTCTTCTTAATACACCAATGGCTTACTAACACCGCTGGAGCTGGCCGGAAGCGAATCGGGAAGCTCGACGGCTTCAGAAGGTACCGCCCCATGATCGCCACATGGGATGGCCCTTTGCCTATCGGCGGCTTTTCCACGAGCCCTTTGCGGATTTCATTGTCTTTGAACACTCCCAAAATCGTTTTGATTTACTTCACCCAGCCGAAACGCTACCATAGAAAAAAAGATGATCCTCCATACGAGCCCGGCTTTGCTTGTTAGCCTGTTCACATTGTGGGCTCCATGACTGAAATCCGCTTGAACGCGGGCTGAATATTCACTGAAGGATACAGGCCTTCGGCAATGATTCAGCCTCGGTTCAGTCCGCATTCAGCGTACATTCAGTTTCGAGGCGGATAATTCATACCATAGAATGATGTGGGAGGCACACGGATGAAAAGCTTAAAAGGAATTAAAATTTTGCTGGTCGATGACGAACCCCACATTTTGCAGTTTCTAGAGCTGGGTCTTACCAACGAAGGATTCGAGGTCAAAACCGCGCCCGACGGCATGAACGCCGTCAATCTGGCACAGGAATTCGAGCCGCATGTCGTCGTATTGGATGTGATGATGCCGGGCATGGACGGCTTTGAAGTGTGCCGGCTGCTTAAAAAGAACGGGAACAATGTTGCCGTGATCATGCTTACCGCCAAAGACGAAGTGGATGATCGGGTAAAGGGGCTGACGCTCGGAGCGGACGACTACGTGGTCAAGCCGTTCAGCTTCGAAGAGCTGCTTGCCCGCATCGGCGCCCGGCTTCGCAATCAATTTCCGAGTCTTTTCGGCGAGGTTGCGATCGGGCCGTTTCGGATTGACGACCGCAGAAAAGAAATCGTCTATCAGGAGCAGGCGCTGGGACTTTCCCCAACGGAATACGAGCTGCTTAAATTTCTGGTCATCAATCACGGCATCGTGCTAAGCAAGACGAAAATTTTGGATAAGGTTTGGGGATACGACTTTGGAGGGGAAGAAAATATTGTCGAGGTTTACATCCGTTCCTTGCGGGACAAATTGGCCGACAAGGAGCATCGGTTGATCCGGACGCTCAGGGGCGCCGGGTACCGGGTTGATTTACCATGATAAGGAAATGGATGGATCCGGTTAAACGGTTGCTGGCTCCCCGATCGCTTCGTTTCCAGCTTCTTACCCGGTCATTGTTCATGTTGGCCGCTCTTCTCCTGCTGATCGGCGCGCTGCAATACGTTTTAATGAAAGATTTTTTATACCGAAACCAGGCGGAAACGATGCTCACGCAGCTCAGGACGCTGCCAAGAGATATCCTGACCCGTCCGAATTTGTTTCCGGAACGCTCTTCCCAAGATCGCGCGCCTGGACCACCGTCTGATCCAGGCCGGTCACGGGGGCCGGTGCTTTTCTTCCCGGATACGTCTCTTGCCTACATCGGACATGACGGAAGCTTTACCGATTTGAGCAAGGAGAATGGAGCGCTCTCACCCCGGCTATCGGATGAGGAGTACCGTGCCATTACGGAATCTTCCGATCATCGGGGACGAATCAATTACCGCGTTGTTCGGGATGAAGAAGGTAAGGAGCAGCTGATCGTATTCCGGCCGGCCAACGGACAGGTCGGCGGCATGCTTCAAATGGGGACGGCCACAGGACCGCTTCAGGATGTGGTTATGCGGCAGCTGCTGACGTTCGCAGCGCTGTCCATTCTGGCATTGGCGGGCGGCTTATTGTTCTATCTGCCTGTGCTTCGCCGTACGCTGAATCCGCTCAATCAGATGGTGCGTGCCGTTGAGCGAACGGATGCCGGGAATTTGGCCGAGCGGTTTCCCGGACCGCAAGGACAGCTGGAAATCGACCGTCTGGCCGACTCTTTTAACGGCATGCTGGAACGGCTTGAGACCTCCTTCGAAGCCGAACGGGAGGCCAAAGAACAGATGCGGCGGTTCATTGCTGACGCCTCCCATGAGCTGCGTACGCCCTTGACGTCGATTCACGGCTTTCTGGAGGTGCTGCTGCGAGGGGCGGCCGAAAGACCGGAACAGCTGTATCCTGCTTTAAACAGTATGCACGGCGAATCCAAACGCATGAAGAAGCTCGTCGAGGATCTGCTGATGCTGGCCAAGCTCGACCGTTCCCCTCAGCTTCAGTTGAGGGAAACACAGCTGGATGCGCTCATTCGGGAAATGAAGCCCCACCTGCGGATGCTGGCGGGAAGCCGAACCGTTCATTTCGACCTTACGGCAGGCATCCAGGGGCTATACGATCCGGATAAAATCAAACAAGTCATCCTGAACCTGTTCCACAACGCCGTTCAGCATACCGACCCGGAGCACGGGGTGATTACGGTGAGCTTATCTTCCCGTGGGAATCAAGCGGACCTGAAAGTTCGCGATAACGGCCCCGGCATTACCGTAGAGCATCTGCCCCATGTCTTTGAACGATTCTACCGCAGCGATGCATCACGGACGCGCAAACACGGCGGCGCAGGACTCGGGCTGTCGATCTCCAAGTCGATTGTGGAAGCCCATGATGGCATCATCAGCGTAGACAGCAGCCCCGGTGAAGGCTGTACGTTCTCCGTTCATCTTCCCGCTATTTAAAACCGGTACAGCCAAGCCGCTGTACCGGTTTTTTTGTTCTTCAGCTCTCTTCTTTTTCAGCATATATTAAGCGAATTCTTAAGTTTCTATCAGCCCAGACTAAGCTTCCTTTAAGACAAGCGGTTTATACTTCAACTTGTAAGCGATAAGGATGCCAAACAGGCACCCGTTTGAGAGGAGGTGTACAAATGAAGATCAACCGTACTGTCTTTTGGGTTCTAACCGGAATCTCCGCTTTCGCGCTGGCGCTGGTCGCAGTCAAGATGTTCGATTTCGGAATGCATGGAGGAGGCCGGCATCTTCCTTACGGGTACGGCCGCGGACCGCACAGGCCGCATGTTGTCCCGCATGCCTCCTATCCCGGGCCTTTCTATGTCTTCCCGGTCGCTATGCTTCTTCTTAAGGTGGCGCTGCTGTCCGTCGGCTCGGTGCTGTGGATGAAAGCGGCAGGCTTGTTGAAATGGATAGGCGCAGGACTAGCAGTACTGTCTCTTATGAGTCTGCTGACGCCGCTTTGGGGCGCACTCGTTATTCTGCTCATCATTGTGGTGAACCGCCGACTAAATAAAACGAACCCTAGCGCAGCGGGAAGCGCTTATGAAGCGTCTTGGCAGCAGATGCCGCCGGCATACAACCGCGGCCGATTTTTGGACGAATGGGAGCACAATCAATCGAAGGAGGATAAATAAATGGGAATTATGGGAAGAGTCAAAGAAATCGCAACCGCCGATATCCATCACATGCTGGACCGGTTTGAGGATCCGATCAGCATGGCCAAGCATTACATCCGCCAGGTGGAGGAACAAATCGACCGGGCGCGGGAGGCGCTGTCGAATCAGTTCGCGGCGGAGCAGCAGTATGATGTGCTGATCTCCAAAACCGGGCAAATCGTCTCCAAACGCATTCGTCAGGCGGAGCTTGCTGTAGACCGGAATGAGGACGCAATCGCCGAAATCGCCCTGCAGGACAAGCTTCATCATCAGAAGCTTCTGATTACCTATGAAAACCAACGGGACATGCTCCGTAAGCAATCGGAGGTTTTAAAAGAGGAAATCTCCCGGTTAACGGACATCCATCAGGAGCTGCAATTCAAGCTGCTCTTCCTTGTCACACAGGCCAACGCGGCGTGTGCCATCGAGCAAGCCGCTTTCTCCATACAGCCGTTTGAAACCGACAAGCTCACACGCGGTTTTGCCCGGATGGAGGAAAAGGTAGGGCGGGTGTATGCCGGAGCGAACGCATACCGGCAAACGAATACGCAGGCGAATGCTCTTTATCCATTGGAACCGCAGGATGAAGTGCGGTCCGAGCTGGAGAAACTGAAAGCCGCCAGAGGAAAATAACAGGCTTATTGCAGCAAGCCGTATGCTCCGGATATAGGACATACGCCTAAAGACAAAATACCGTCCGCCCGCATCAGCCCTTTCAAGTCTGACCCGGCGGACGGTTTGTTTTTTGCATAGGTTTTCCTTCACGGATCGCGAATAGGCTATGCCTCCCCGCAGGATTGGCGGACAATGAGGGTTGGTTCCAGCTGAATCGTTTCCAATGCGGTATCCGATTTGTTATCGATTCTTCGAATCAGCCGTTCGGCGGCAACTCTTCCCATTTCATACGTGGGCTGCTCGATGGTCGTGAGCGGCGGATCCAGATGCTTGGCCCAAGCCGTTTCATCGTAGCCTAATACAGCGATGTCTTTGGGTGCTGAAAGCCCCAGCTCCTTCAAGGCATCCAAAATCTCCAAGGTAAGAATACTGTTGGTGGAAAAGATCGCATCCGGCAGCCCCGATTCCAAAAGCCTGCCGATTTCGATTTGGCATTCCTGCTTGTTCCGCACGATTTTGATCCAGTCCGGATGAACCTTCAAGCCATTCTCCTCCATCGCCAACCGATAGCCTTCAATCCGTTCGAGACGGGGACTGATCCCGTTGGGAGGATACAGGAAAATGGCAATTTTCCGCTTTCCGAGCCGCAGCAGATGCTCCACGGCCATTCTCGATCCTTTGATATTGTCGACCACAACGGTATCGGCGGTGACGCCCTCCACTTTACGGTTAAGAAACATCAGAGGAAACTGTTGTTCGGACAAGGTTTGGAACAACGGGTTCATCCCTGCTGCAGGGTTCACGATGATGCCGTCCACCTGGCGTAAGCCGAAGCCCCTGATGTGATCCTCCTCCGCTTCCAGACTGTCGCGGGAATTGGCGATCATCAGGTTATATCCGTGATGTTTGCATACATCCTCAATCCCTTCCAGCACCTGCGACCAAAAAGGGTTCCGCAGATTGGAGAGCACAAGGCCCATCACGTTCGTCTTTAACGACTTCAAGCCTTTGGCCAGCGCATTCGGCCGGTAATCCAGCTGCGCGACCGCTTTAAGCACGCGTTCTTTCGTATCTTCCGTTATATATTGATAATTTTTATTCAATACGCGCGAAACCGTCGCTTTGGATACCCCCGCCTTCTGCGCTACATCATCGATGGTTACCTTCATCCACATTGCTCCCATTCACAAAAAAAGTTATACCTCTATTGTATAGGATGAATGAAGTCACCTGTCAACAAAGGCAGGGAGTTCTCAGGCCAGCTTCCAGCGTACGGCCGCCTCATGGACTTGCCTCGCTCTTTCGATGACCGGGCGGTCCACCATTTTGCCGTCGATCGTGAAGACTCCGAGTCCCTTCGCTTCATTCTCCAGCGCATGGATGACCCGCTTGGCCCAGTCGATTTCCTGGGCCGCAGGGGAGTACACCTCGGTAATGACCGGGATTTGCACGGGATGGACACACATCTGCCCGGTAAATCCGGTGGTTTTGGTTAGCGCAGCACGGATGCGCAGGCTGTCCGAGTTGTTAAAATCGGGAAATACGGAATCATAAATGCCTTGGATTCCGGCAGCTCTGGCCAGCGTTACGATACGTGACTTGAAATAGAGCAGCTCCAGCCCGGAATCGGTCAGCGTCAAATTCAGATCAACCGCCAAATCTACGGCGCCTAAAGCGACACCGGTGACCAGCGGCGATGCCAGAATGGTCTCCAGGTCACGAACACCTATCGCCGTTTCGATCAGGACGATAAGCTCGCCCTTACGGCCCATCCGCTTCCAGGCCTGCTCCACTTGTTCGGCGCTCTCCGTCTTGGGCAGGAGCATGCCGCGAACAAGCGGGTGTCCGGCCAGTCGGGCATCGTCCTCAAACCATGGGGTGCCCACTTGATTGACGCGGATAAAAACAGGCTTGGAGGGCGTCTTGTCCATAGAGTCCAGTACGTCCCGGATCACGGTACGGGCCGCCGCCTTCTCATCCGTATGCACCGCGTCCTCGAGGTCCCAAATCAGGGCATCCGCCGAGCTGTCCAACGACTTGAGCAGCCTGTCGGGCCGATTGCCCGGCGTAAACATCAACGTCCGATATAACAATGGTATTCCCCCTATCCTTCATGTTCTAGCCCACGACGAACGGATCTCTCATTTTTTCTTCCGTTTCCACCCATACGCTTTTGACCTGCGTGTAGTCCTTCAGTACCTCAAGTCCGTTCTCGCGTCCATAGCCGCTCGCCTTGTAGCCGCCGAAAGGAGAAGCGTAGTTGGCGTTGCGGAAGGTGTTGACCCATACCGTGCCGCTGCGGATCGCGCGCGCCATCCGGTGTCCGCGGGAAATGTGGTTCGTCCATACGCCGGCGACCAGCCCGAAATCGGAATCGTTGGCGATGCGGATCGCTTCCTCCTCCGTATCAAACGGAATGACCGACAACACCGGCCCAAAGATTTCTTCGCGCGCCACGCGCATATCGTTGGTGACATTCGTAAGAATCGTCGGTTCAAAGAACAGCCCCTGCTGCAGCTCCGCCGCCTCCGGCCGTCTGCCGCCCAGCAGCACCTCGGCGCCCTCCTGCTTGGCAATGTCCACGTAGTACGCCACTTTCTCCAGCTGCGAACGGTTAGCCAGCGGGCCGACCTCCGTATTCCAGTCGCTCGGGTCGCCAAGCTTGATTTGACGTGAGCGCTCCGCCAGCTTGTTCAGGAACTCATCATAGATCGAACGCTGCAGCAGCAGCCTGGAACCGGCACTGCACGTTTGGCCGCAGGCGGCGTATATCCCAGCCATAACGCCCATGACCGCATTGTCGAGATTGGCGTCATCAAACACAATGTTCGGCGATTTGCCGCCCAGCTCGAGTGTAATCCGTTTAATGTGCTTGCCCGCGAGCGAGGCCAGCGACCGGCCGGTTTCGGTCCCGCCGGTGAACGAAATTTTGTCCACGCCCGGATGCTGGACGAGATAATTGCCGATACGGCTGCCCGGTCCGGTAACGACATTGAACACGCCGGCCGGAAATCCCGCTTCCTCCACCAGCTTAGCGAATTCCAAGATGGAGCATGGCGTCGTGGAGGAAGGCTTGATCACCATGACGTTCCCGGCAGCCAGTGCAGGCGCTGCTTTCCATGTGGTGAGCAGCAGCGGTGAATTCCACGGCGTAATCGCCCCGACAACGCCGATCGGCTCCCGCAGCGTATAGTTAAGGACCGACGTTTTGTTGAGAGGAATCACATCTCCGTGAATTTTATCGGCCATGCCGCCGAAATAGATGTAATAATCGACCAGCGATTTCAAATGCGCGGTGGTCTCCCGGATCAGCTTGCCGTTGTCCCTGGTTTCGATTTGCGCCAAGCGTTCGATGTTATTTTCGATCAAATGAGCCAGACGGATGAGAAGACGCCCTCTTTCGCTGTTCGACATTTTCGACCACGGACCTTCGTCAAATGCCTTGCGCGCCGCCTGTACGGCCAGATCGATATCCGCTTCCGCACCAACGGGGACACGTGCCCAAGCTTCGTTTGTATAAGGATTGATCGATTCGGAGCGCTCTCCGGATTGCGCTTCCACCCACTGCCCGCCAATATAAAGCTTATACTGTTCCATATGTGATCCTCCCGTGTACAAGTTAAATGATTTCGTTTTTCTTCAGTTCTTCCATCGCGGCTTTGCTTAACCCGAGCTTTCCGTACACTTCGTCGTTGCAGGCCCCTTTGTCCAAGCCGCTGTGCCGGATTTTCCCCGGGGTCCGGGACAGCTTCGGTGCGGTGTTCAGCATTTTGACCTTTCCGAAATCGCCGTCAGGCACCTCTACGATGTTGCCCCTCTCCCGGAAATGCGGATCCTCGAAAATGTCCTCGACCGTATACGTCGGGGCAATCGTTGCGTCGCATTCATGAAAGCGCGCCAGCACTTCCGGCTGCGTGTGTCGCGACATCCATTCGGCAATGATGCCTTCGATTTCCTCGGCATGCTGCAGCCGGGTTTGATTGTCTTTAAATTTCGGATCGGTAATCAAATCTTCTCTCTCCACCGCTTTCAGGATGCGTTCCACAATAGGCTGAGAGCTGCCCGAAATGGCCACCCATTTGCCGTCGGAGGTCTGATACAAGTTCCGCGGCACGGTCCACTGGGTACGGTTTCCCATGCGCTTGGGCAGAATACCGAGCTGGTCGAATTCCATCACCTGATTGCCAAGCATGCCCATGAGCGCTTCATAAATCGGCAGATCGATAAATTGCCCTTGGCCATTCCCGGAATGATCGCGTTCATATACCGCCACCATCGCGGCATAGGCCCCAAGCAGGGCCGTCGCCTGATCGGCCAATGCAAGGTTAGGCAGCAGCGGCCCGCGATCGGGATACCCGTTGATTTCGGCAAATCCGCTGAGCGCTTCAGCCAGTGTGCCAAAGCCCGGTCTGTCACTGTAAGGACCTTCTACCCCGAAGCCGGAGACCTGGACAAAAATGAGTCCGGGATTGCGTGCGCTCAGCGTTTCGTATGTGATCCCCCATTTTTTCAAGGTTTTCGGGCGAAAATTGGTGATGACGACATCCGCCGTTTCCGCCAGCTTCATGAATAATTCCTGACCTTCCGGTTTGCCCAAATTCAAGGTGACCGGTTTTTTATTGCGTGAAACGAGCTTCCATTCCAGCGATTTGCCCTCTTTTTGCCGGCCGGCGTTTCGCAAAGGATCACCCGTCGGATGCTCAACCTTGATGACCTCCGCTCCAAAATCTCCTAAATAGGTGGCCAGCATGGGTCCTGCCAATATCGTCGAGGCATCGACCACCCGTAATCCCGCAAGAGGCAATCCGCCCCGCTTCTGATCGTTCATCCTCGTCACCCCGTCCTTCTTATATATGTCTACTTCCATGGATAAAGCACAGGCTTGATCTCTTGGAAGGACTGCATTCGTTTTAATGCGACGTTAACGTCTTTTAGCACATATTCATTGGAAATCAGCTTTCCAAACGGCAGGTCCTGCTGATGCTTGCCGATAAACTGCAGCGCCTTCCAATAATGACTGATATCGCCGGAAAATGAACCGAATACCTTTAGGTTTTTCTTCGTAATCATGGAAGGCTGGATCGTCACCTTGCCTTCTCCAAGCTGCCCGACAACCATATAGCGGGCGCCTTTAGCGACAAGCTCCAGCCCTTCGGCAAAAGCCCCGGGATGGCCGGAAAACTCGAATGCCATGGTAGGTCCGCGGCCTCCCGTTTCTTCCATGACCATTGCCTTTCTGGCAACGGGATCATGCTGCTCCACGGAGATGACACAGTCGGCTCCGAACTCCTCCGCCAGCTTCAACCGGCTGTCCGGGGCGCCGATTGCGATAATTTTTTTCGCTCCGGAAACTTTAGCCACCCCGATGGCCAAGAGGCCCAGCGGTCCCGTACCCTGTATGAGCACCGTATCCGTCGGACGGATCGTACCGACTTGATCGAACGCGTTAATGACCGAACGGAAGGCGCAGCTGCTCAGGCTTGCCAATGAATCCCCCACGTTGTCAGGCACTTTAATCCGTCCCGATTCCGGCACGACATATCCGTATTGCGAGAACCCTCCCATCAGAAAAGGAGGCTTTTCCATCGTTTCGTACATATAAGCACGGCGGTTGTGGCAAAGTGTCGGCTGTCTTTCTACGGTGCAGTAGTAACACGAACCGCAGCTGGTATGGGACCAGATGATCCGGTCTCCGATCTTGAGCGATTGCCCGACCGAATCCTGGTCGGCGTTCGGACCCATGGCCACGATCCTGCCTACCATTTCGTGTCCAAGAATAACAGGTAAATCGACTTTCAGGGAAAGCGCCCCTTCCCACAGATGCACGTCCGTGCCGCAGATCGAGCAGCAGTCGATTTGCACCAGCAGTGCTCGGGGCTCCAGCTGCTGCGGCACCGGAACCTCCTCGATTTTAATTTCCTTGCCGAATTCACGTACGACGGCCGCTTGAGACGTTTTGGGTAGCTGCATATCCGCTCATAAGCTCCTTTCATTGTGGATGGTCTTCGATGAGTTTATTTGAACCAAAGGCTTAATCCCGGCATAAAGGTGATCATGCCCAGGATGCTGACTGCCGCTGTGAAGAAACAAGCGACGTAGGGCAGCATCTCCAACAGCGAGCTGTTGTTTGTCTTTGCCGCCACAAACAAATTGGCCGCGAGCGGTGGCGTAATCAGTCCAAGCTCGATGTTGGTCACCATAAGAATGCCGAAGTGAATGGGATCCATTCCAAACTGCATAGCTGCCGGATACAACAGCGGCGCCATCAGCAGCACAGCCGCATTCGTCTCCATAAACATGCCGACCAGAAACAAAATGAGATTAACGATAATCAAAAACATGATCCTGTTGTCCGTGATGTTCTGTATCGCTCCCGTCAGCATCTGGGGAACCTGCTCCAGAATCATGTAATTGTTGAATACGGACGTAAAGGCAATAATGCACAAAATGGAAATTGAGGTCAGTGCGGCTTTATAGAATACACCTGACAGCTCGCGCACCTTCAGCGTTCTGCCCGCAAGCGCCAGTACAAGACCGTACATGCAGGCGACCGCCGCCGCCTCCGTCGGCGTAAAGATGCCTCCATATATTCCGCCAAGTACGATCACGGGCATGATCAATACGGGCAGCGATTGTAATAAAGTGAGCCGCTTCGTTTGCTTGAAAACCGGAGCACCTCCGCTTTCCGGCACCCCATCTGGATTCTTTAATACCTTTTTAAGAAGCAGAAAATGCACGATAGAAAAGGCAATGACCATTAAGACGCCGGGAACCAGTGTCGCAAGAAATAAATCGGATATCGAAGCGCCCACCGCAGCTCCGTACACGATCAGCGGAATGGAGGGTGGAATCAGCACCCCAAGCAATCCGCAGGATCCCATCAGGGCCGCTACATAGCCCCGTTTGTACCCTTTGTCGACCATCCGGTTCCCGATAATACTGCCGACGGCAGCCACAGTGGCTACCGAAGAGCCCGTGATCGCACCGATAAACGCACTGGCCAGAATCGTCACATAACCGAGCATGCCCTTCAGCCAGTACAGAAACATTTCGGCGAGCTCGATCAGCCGGCCGATCAGCTTGCCTTGATTCATGATTTGTCCGGTTAAGATAAAGAACGGTATGGACAGAAGAAGAAAGGAGTTGATCGTCTGATACGGCAGGGAAGCAAAGGTATCGAGCGGAAGCCCGTTCATTTCCGCTCCGAGAAAAGCAGATAACGCAAACGCCGCGCCGATGGGTACGGCAAGTATCAATAGGATGAAAACACTAACGATAACCAAAGCCATAAAGAACTCACCTCACTTCCTCTGTACGACGCATATCACGAATCATCAGCAGCAGTTGAATCACGGCATGAAACACGGCAAGACCTGCGCCAGCCAGCAGAGCGCCGATCGGCAGCATGACCGGAATCCCCAGCTCAAGCGTTTTTTCACCGGACTTGAAAATATACATAAAAAACGGATAAACAATCGTAATGAGCACGATACTGAAGGTCAGCGTGAGAATCGCGGATAAAAAGCGAACCGCCTTCCGCAGCTTGGGCATTTTCAGCAAATCGGTCACTTCTATCGTGATATGGTCTTTCGTATAAACGGCCAATCCGAATCCGATAAAAGTGAGAACACAGATACTGAGCAATCCGATGTCCACCGTTCCCATCAATGGCATACCGAGGGCTCGAAAACATACCTGCAAAAAGATGGAAACCAGCATGACGACAAAAGCAATGATGACGATCGCTTTTTCAATCCGTGCAATTGTATTTTCGATACGCTCCAACACGTTAATCACCACCGTATCACAAAATGTGTCTGCAGCCGGGCACATGGGTTCGCTTACCCGGCTGCACCCGGATGTTTTTATTTCAATGCCGCAATCTCTTCTCTCAGCTTCGATATCCGGTCAGTGCCATAGACATCGGCGAATTTATCCCATAAGGAGCGGCCGATTTCTTTGAAAGCCGCAATTTCCTCCGGCGACAAATCGATAACCTCGATTTTTTCATCCTTTAATTTTTGTACGTAGGAATCGATCAGCTTGCGGTTCTCCGTAATCTGCCACTGCTGCGTTTCCCTCGCGGCTTCTTCAAGCGCTTTCTGCTGCTCGGGCGCCAAGCCGTCCCAGGTTTTCTGACCGATGCTTATCGTGCCGGATGCATAAACGTGATTCAGACGGGTTATGAATTTGTTCGTCTCATGCAGCTTATTGTCGTAAGTAATGATCAGGCCGTTGTCTTGTCCGTCTACGACGCCCTGCTGCAAGGAGGTATACAGCTCCGGCATCGGAATCGATACCGCTTGGGATTCCACCGCTTCAAAGAAGCCTTTGATCGCGCGGGAGCCCGGAACCCTCAGCTTAAGTCCCTTCATTTCGGCAGGTGTTTTGACCAGATGCTTGGAGTTTGTCAATCCGCGAAACTCCAGCTCGTAGAAGCCCAAAGCAAGAATGTTGTGCTTTTTCAGCGTTTCTTTAATTGTCGTCGGTATAATGCCGCTGCCATAAAAAAGCTTATCCGCCTGCTCGTTGTTCTCCGCTATGTAAGGCATGTAGCTGAAGTCCAGCAGAGGATCCATCCCGGCCAGCGATCCTTGATTCAAGAAGGCCATATCCAAAGTGCCACGGGATAAATTCTGCCCGAGCGCTTCGTCGCCCCCGATTTGGCTTGCCGGAAAAACGCTGATTTTTACGGCGCCGTTTGTTTTTTGGCTGACCAGATCGGCAAACTTTTTGGAGGCTTGATCCGTGACGCTGTTGGCGGCAAATACATGGCCCAGACGCATATTTACCGACTTGATGTCTCCCGAAGAAGCAGCGGAGCCACCGGAAGAAGGAGGCGCCGAAGAGGATGAAGAGCAGCCTGCAGCGATCAATGAAACGGCCGTAGTCAAAGCCATGCACAGCATAAACGGTTTTTTAAACATATTTCTAACTCCCCTCAGTATTTGTAAACCTTAATGGCTTTCTCTGACTGACCTGAAGTTGAACGAACTCGATCAAAACCGCTATTTTTCACCCATCCCCCTTTATTACTAAACAGAATCTGTTTTCAGAAAACGGTTTCGGAAAACGGTTTCGGAAAACGGTTTCTGAAATGGATAAAAAAAATTAAGTGCTTCGACCTTTATTGTAACCGTTGTCAGAAAACGATTTCTGAAATACATATTAACAAGTTTATTTTTCTTTTGTCAATCCTTTTTTACGGCTGAGGTGGAACCCGCGGATAAACAAAAATATGATCGAGAAAGGTTGGACTAAAAAGGATCTATCATAAAGCCTGCTTTTAAGTCCGGATCGGCTAAATAAAATAAGCCAGGTACCACCATCCTAATGGTATCTGGCTGCCTGGCTTATTAATACCATACGAGCCTAAAGAATATCCCATTTATGAAAGGAATTGATCTTGCATAATCCCTTGGAATAAGCCTTAATCCCCAATGATTCCGACCCGGGATAAATGCGGGCCGTCATCACTTTCTCGCCGTCTTGAATAAACACTTCCACGGAAGATTTATCTACGAAAACACGAAGCTTAAGCATGCCATCGGCCAACTCGACTTCAGCGGTTCTCTCCCCTTTGGGTCCGATTCCCGCACGGTCACGGTTCAACCGGAAAAGCTTATCGTACGGGCGGTAATACAGAACGGTCTCCTCGCTGCCGTGAACGCGAAGCTTCAATCCGAATTCTTCAGCCTCCGACGCTTCAAATACAACCTGCAGCTCATAGCAGTCTCCACCGGTCTCCATATCACGCTCCCCTTCCAGAGAAACATCATGGATTGCAAAGGCATTGCTGCGGTACTCGATGACTTCTTCTACAGGGCGGAACAAGAGACGGTTTCCGTCAAGCACTGCCTCTCTAGGCAGGCTCATGGCCCCAGCCCAGTGATGGCCTTGCTGTGTCGGCATTGGGCTCTCCCACATATCCATCCAGCCGATCACGATTCTTCTGCCTTTCTCATCGACGGTCGATTGCGGTGCATAAAAATCGAATCCGTGATCGACCTGCGCATAACGGTCGTAATGAAACCGGCCTTGCTCCGTATCTAACCGGCCAAGCATATACATAGTGGAATGCAGATTGCGGTACTCGTGTCCCTGTGCAGGCATACGCTGCGGGGACAGCATGAATACGTCCTTATCCCCAAGCGTAAACAAATCGGGACATTCCCAGTTATCGCCTAACCGGCCGTCGCTTCTGGCGATTTCATTGACAAACGTCCAATGAATCAAGTCGTCGGAACGATAAAGCAGCACAAGACCGTTTCCTTCCCCGTCGTTAGAGCCCAGTACGACATAATACCTGCCGCTGCGCTCGAACACCTTTGGATCGCGGAAATCCTTCCGGCTTACCCCTTGGGGAATTTGATCATAGCCGATGACGGGATTGTCCGCCCACTTCTTAAAGACGACGCCGTCTTCCGATACGGCAATGCCTTGGGATTGTTTATAATCGCGATCCTTGTCCGGCCCCGTCATCACATGACCGGTATACATCAAATACAGACTGCCGTCCTTTTCAATGGCACTGCCGGAGAAACAGCCGTCTTTGTCAAAATCGGTATCCGGCGCCAAAGCAACCGGAAGGTACTCCCATTTGATGAGATCCCGGCTTACGGCATGCCCCCAATGCATAGGTCCCCATACCGGCCGGTAAGGGAAGTGCTGGTAAAACAGGTGGTACTGTCCATGATAGTAAACAAATCCGTTCGGATCGTTCATCCAGCCAAATTCACTCATGAGATGATAATGCAGCCTATAATCCGAACGAAGGAGATGTTTATTTTCAGCAATAAAACGGTCGGCTTTATTTGTAGTGTAAAGAATATTGCATCCTACCCTTACTTTTAATTTGATGGAGCCCTTTATAACGTCTTGAATCATGCGCCTATGGCAAACAAAATCATCCTGAAGAACGATTCATTCCTTCAGCACTATTGATTAGCCAAAAGTTACATAGGATTAATCGCTTACAGATCGAATTATAAACGGCATAAATGTTTATGTCAAACGTTTGACATACCAATCCTTTTACATGAACATCTTAGCCATTCGTATAGCAAAAGGACCAGGCTGTGCAATATATCAGCCAGGTCCTTCTACTAATTCTACCGTACTTAAACACTCTATTTTTAAGATTGTTAAGTAGTGGCTCTTTCCACCAGCTCAACTTCCAATACGTGCTTTTTTTCCAAAGGCTCTCCGTCCATTTGCTTGCGAATCAGCTCCACGGCCAAACGGCCGATCTCACTGATGGGCTGTCTTACGGTGGTTATGGCGGGCGTCAACCATGAAGCGGCATTCACATCATCATATCCGATGATGCGTACCTCGTCCGGAATGCGCTTTGCGGATCTGCCGCATTCCTTCACGGCAAATGCCGCGATAATGTCACTGGCCGCAAAAATACCGTCAATATCGGGATGCTCGAGGAATAAAGAACGAATAATACGCTCATACTGCCCTTGATCGAATACATTCATATCGGTCTGAAGGATCACATGCTCTATCGCATGTTTGGAAGCAACCTGTTCAAACGCCACGCTTCTTTGGTTCGCAAGCAGCTCAAGCTCCAAATTGCCGCAGATATGCGCGATTTTTTTGCACCCTTTGCGAATCAACAGCTCGGTTGCCAGTTTTCCTCCTTTATAATTGTCCGAAGAAATAAAAGGAATACTATCCCCCATTTTTCTGTCAATCGTGACCAAGGGTGAACGCAGGCTCATGTATTCTTCCACTTCCAGGGTATGGCTGCCCATAATAATGCCATCCACCCGATTGCGCTTCAGCATCTCGATATAATCTTTTTCTTTCACAGGGTCCAAATGCGAATTGCAGAGCAGGACCTTGAAGCCATTCTGATAAGCATGATATTCCACATGATTCGCAAGCTCTGAGAAAAAAGGATGTGAGACGTCAGGAATGATCAAACCGATGATGTTGGACTGCTTGCGCAGCAGTGAACGCGCAATCTCGTTTGGTTGATATGCCAGTTCATCCATCGATTGATACACTTTGCTGCGAGTCGCCTCGCTGATATAACCCCGGTTGTTCAGCACGCGCGATACGGTCGTTACCGATACGCCTGCCTTCTTTGCCACATCATGAATAGTCGCCATAACTACCTCTTATCACGGTTTAAGGATGGTTTTATATATCAGAACTATATCTTAATGATTGCAGCTTCACAAGGCAAGTATTAAAGATACACACATGTGGACAACTTAATTTGTGGATATGTTAACACAATCGAAAAAATAGTTGTACAGTGTGAATAAAATGATTGTTAATGATGTGGATAAGATTGTGGATAAAAAGCCGAACCTATCTCATGAACTCATGGACGGCTTCGAGAATTCAGAAGGACCGGACAAATGTGGTATGATAAAAAGATCACGAAAAGCAAGAAAGGAAGGACTACGCCATGAACCAGACGACGACGAAAAAGCAAGACATACTGGATGCCTTTTATTTCAGACATGCTACCAAACAATTCGACCCGACGAAAACCATTTCCGATGAGGATTTTCAGTTTATTCTGGAAACCGGAAGATTATCCCCAAGCTCCGTCGGCTTTGAGCCTTGGAAATTCCTGATCGTTCAGGACGAAGCTTTGAGAGAAAAGTTAAAAAAGGTGTCCTGGGGAGCACAGGGACAGCTTCCGACGGCCAGTCATTTCATGATCATTCTTGCCCGGAGAAACGTAAGATACGATTCCGACTATGTATACAACCTTTGTAAAAATGTAAAGAAGATGCCACCTGAAACATTGGAACGCATCCCGACCGTATATCGAAAATTCCAGGAATCGGATCTTCATTTGCTTGATAATGAGCGAACCTTGTTCGATTGGGCCTGCAAGCAAACCTATATCGCCCTTGCCAACATGATGACCGCGGCGGCTCTGATCGGGATTGATTCCTGTCCCATTGAAGGCTTCGATTTTGATGAGGTGCACAAGATTCTCGATGAGGAAGGACTGCTGGAAAACGGAAATCTGGACATATCGGTCATGGCCGCATTCGGATACCGCGCCCAAGACCCGCATCGTCCGAAGTCAAGACAAAACCTGGAGGATATTGTTCAGTGGATTAAATAAACCGGCGCAACAAGCGCCTCCCGGATCGCGCATTGCGATTCGGGAGGCGCTTGTTTATTATCTCAAGATGATATGATTTGGAGCCAACCAAGGTTCGGATACTGCTGCGTATGCTTTCCTCCGCTTCAGGTGCAAGCGGGGGCGGCAATCCGAAATTGAGAAAAGTAAAAACTTCTTATCACCGATTCGAATAAAATTATAAGACCGATTTCACGGCTTGCCACAAAGCGTCGCATAGCTCGCGAGCCTTCACTTCAAGACTTGAAGTCTGGATCAGCCATTCATTGGACAGGTTGTCAACCCGAAGGGAACTATCGTATTGGTGCAAATAAGCCATCATTTGTCCTATCGTTAATAACGGAAGCGCCTTCTCTTTCTGAAAACCGTCCATGTAATAGATCATCTCTTCTTGTCCGGCAAAGAAAATGTATTCCCCTTCTTCCGGAGTCCATTGTTGACGCAGCTTATCTTCTTGTTCTTTGGAAAGCTGCTGCAAATGAGCGGAAGTAATTCTCTGCATCATGGCATGTTCCTCTCGTGGGGCTCTATTTTCTTACTTTTTCGTTTATCCAAAACCTCTTCTTTGGTAGGAACAGTGAATTCACTTTTAGGCCGGGTCCACCCATCGTCACAATAACAAAAACCCTGTTCATCCTTATATAAAATTTCGACGACTTTTCCATCTTTGGTTTTCATGATCATGACTTCATGGCATCTCCTTTTTAAAGAAGAGCTTCGTCTTAACCGGCTCCTCCTTTAAAAATCTCCACATCAAAAAACCCGCAATTAGCAGCATGATCGCATTTGCGTTTAACGATCAACAGCTATATGGCGGGTCTAAAAAACAAAAAAGACCCGTTATACGGGTCCACGTTACCGAGCATTCGTACAAAACAACGAATTGTGACCCATCCAACTGCTGACGAGGTTAGCTGCCGGGCTCGGGAAAGATGGTTCCCTACAATCTATTGATTCGCCCCAGAAAATTGGTTCCCCCGCTTTCCGATGACTCGGAAATTAAGCGTAATAATATAATACCCAATAGTTAAATATTCGTCAATCAAAGAAAACTTTTATTTCTATTTATGATAATATTTAACAAATTCACTCCCTGAGAACCTGCCTGTTCTTGACCATGCAAGTGCCCCATCGATTCGTCCGCTCCACCCACTTGCATTCGCCGCTACAAAGATGCCGACCTCAATACAAAGGCGGTTAGTAATCCGTCAGAAGAGACTCTTCCTTCATATCCGGCCTTTTTCCCATTTATAAATCCGGCTCTGTTCCTTGGCTTAAACCTTTCTTAAAAATCACCCGCAAAAATATTGACAATGATTCTCATTGTCATTTAATATAAAAGAGTTCCTTCACCATCTTTCTCCAGATACTCGGAACTTTGAGGGCATGCGCATGTACGCTCCAGATTCGTTATATCAACGTTCTGTCGGCTATCTCATTGGAACGCCCTTGGACTCCGATATTCGAGACTTTCCCGTTTTAATGGCTGTAAAAAGTTGTTGATCGGGAATGGATAAAGGACGGCAGACAGCAGCAGATTTAGAATTCAAGGAGTCGATCTATTTGTTAACCCTGTTTAAGAAAAGCTTTGTTAGTCTACTGGCACTCGTCATCCTCTCTGTTTTGGCGCTAACGGGATGCGGCGCGAATCAAACAGCAAGCCCTGGTCCAAATCCAGCTGAGTCTACCCCCGCAGCCGAACCCGCAACAAACGCGGTTATCCGAATCGGGTATATTAATATTATTTCAATGGCACCGGCGATTATTGCAGAAAAGCAAAAGCTCATGGAAGCGCAAGGCATCAAAGCTGAGTTTTATCCTTTTGCCAACGGTCCTGATCTCAACAAAGCTTTATCTTCCGGCAAGCTCGACTTTGCCTATACCGGTATTCCCGTTGCCGTGAATTGGGCTTCACGCGGTGCGGATATTGAGGTCATCGCCAAAGTCGGAGACGGTACATTCGGTCTGTTAGCTAAAGAAAATCCGGCATCCTCCCAAGACTTTGTTTTTAAAGGCAAAAAGATCGGATTTTTAGGAAAAGGCACAGGCTCTGATATTCTTCTGCGCGGTTTCTTATTGCCGGAGGAAAAGCTGGATGATACCTCTGTACATCTCATGGAAATGCCGTTCAACAATATGGAGCAAGCCATCAACAACAATACGGTGGATGCGGCTCTCTCCAGCGAACCGTTCGTTACCTTCGCCGAATTGCGTGGATTAAAGGTCGTTAAAGAACTGCCGGACCCTGCGATCGTTGTTCTGGTTCACAAAACCTTTGCCAAAGACCATGAAGATTTAGTGGAAAAGTTCATGCAGGGACATCTGGCCTCCATTGCTTATATGAACGAGCACAAGAAGGAATCGGCGGAAATTCTCTCCAAATCGTTCAATGTCCCGGAAATTAAAGCGGCGGATGGAAAAACCCGGACTCCTGCCGAAGTCATGGAAATCGCTTTGACGAAGCATCAGTTTGCAGCCCGGTTTACGGATAGCGATTTTGCGTTCTATCAGCAAATTGCCGATGCGAATCATCGTTTGAAGCTGATCGATCAACCTCTGGACATCAAAACCATCATGAATTTGACCTGGATTAAACCGTAACGAATACCTTTGAAGACACACTTTACACCATGGAAGATCCATTCATAGAATCATAAAAGGCCGCGTCATAAGTCATTTCGGATGACTTGTGGCGCGGCCTTTATTTCAGCCGGACAAAACCGTTATTTTTGATTTTGCTTCACGATGAGATCGACCAGAACGTCGAGCTGCTTCTCTAAATTGAGCCCGTCGGTCATCCAGAATTGTTTATAATCCAAATAATAAACGTGGTTATGCTTCACAGCGGGAAGGGTTTTCCAAACGGCTCCATTCGCCACTTCCTTTGCCCGTTCAGCTCCACCGTCCGGTTCGTATACCGTAATAAACATATGATCGGCGGCAAAGTCGGGCAGTACCTCCAAGGAAATGTCTTTTCCTTTGCCATCCGGGAAGATTTCCTTTGCTATTTTGTCCTGAGGCTTGTATTTGAACATCTCGAACAGATTGTAGCCCGCATCGCGTGTTTGGGGCCATACCCAAAGGTTTTTTGCCCAAATGGAGTAGCTTCCTACCGTTTCGTCCGGACCGATGATGCCGTTTAATTTGGCCTTCGCTTCTTCAGCCTTTTGCTTATATCGGGCAATGAAGGCTTCCGCTTCTTTTTCTTTGCCAAGCAGCATTCCGAAGGTTTTCACTTCTTCAAGGGGGTCCCCGCCATCCAGGACCACGGAAGGAAGCGCCACGGTAGGAGCGATTTTTTTCAGCTGCTCAACCGTTTCAGACGGTAAATACGTCGGCACAATAATTAAATCCGGATTCAGCTCCAGTACCTTCTCAACGGATACGTCCCCGACATCGGCTACGCCTTCAAGCTCCTTCTTCAGAAGAACGGAATTGTTTAAAGCGATCGAACCGGCGCCAACCGGTTTGACCCCGAGCGCGAGCAGATCTCCCAAGAATGTAATGGCAGCGATTCGCTCCGGATGAACCGGTACTTCAATGTCTCCATTGGCCGCTTTAAATATCTTCGTATTTTTGCCGTCCTCAGAGGATGAACCGTCGGCCTGCCCCGACGGAGCGCCCGACGGCCCGGATCCCGCTTGACCGCCGCAGGCTGTGAGAACCATCATAAGCAATATCAGCAGGCTGAGGATCAGCTTCTTTTTTTTCATCAAAAACACAACATTTCCCTCCATATATCCAAGATAATTTTCAAGACTTCGCATGCGCCAGCAGGTAAAGAAAATATGGCGCTCCAATCACGGCAACGATGATGCCTGCCGGAACCTCTGACGGCTGTACAATCCAACGGCCCAGTGTATCCGCCACAATAAGCAGCAAAGCTCCAATCCATGCGGACGCCGGCAGCAGCATTTGATGCTTCGACCCGACAAGCCTTCGCGCCAAATGCGGACCGATCAGCCCGATAAACCCGATGCCCCCGCTCACCGCTACACATGACCCGGCCAAGCCCACCGATGCGGCCAACAGCATAAGCCTTTCCCTCTCAACCGGCGCTCCGAGCCCGAGGGCGGTCTGCTCACCCAAATTCAGCACGTTCATCACGCGGGCTTTGTAAAACACAAACGGCAGAAGCACTGCAATCCATGGCAAAAGAGCAAGCACAAACTTCCAGTTCGAGCCCCATATACTGCCTGCGAGCCAGGTGGCCACAAACTGATATTGACTCGGATCAAACCGCTGCGTCAGAACGATCATTGCCGCACTTATGCCTGTGGCTACGGCAATCCCGGTAAGCAGCAGCCTTGTCGGCGTAATTCCCTCATGGCGTTTGTATGCAAGAATGTAGATCAGTGCGGCGGTGAGTCCCGCACCCGTAAAAGCGATCACCGGAAGCCAAGTGACCGGTACAGCGGCTGAAGTCGGAAATAAAAAAATAAACAGCATCACCATCAAACCCGCACCTGCGTTAATGCCAAGAATACCGGGGTCAGCCAGCGCGTTGCGGGTGATGCCCTGCAGAATACAGCCGGACACGGACAGGCCCGCACCTGCCAGAACGGCAATGATAATGCGGGGCAAACGGAATTCAAACAGAATCAATTCCTGTTTTTCTGTTCCCCATCCCATTAACGTCCTCATCACATCAAGCGGAGACAGACGAATATGTCCGGTGTTCATGCTGATGATGAAAGCGGCGATAATCAGAATGGCAACGATGGCCATAACGATAAAACCGCGTGTTGTTCTTCGTTTTTCCAGAACGGATTCCGGCGTGATTCCCATTACAGCCCCCTCCTTTCTTTACGCGCGAGGCAGAGAAAGAAAGGAACCCCGATGAAAGCGATGAGCGCACCTAACGGCGTTTCGAAAGGTGGATGAATCATTCTTGCCGCCAGGTCGGCAAAAACCATGAGAAGACTTCCCAGTACGGCCGAGCAAGGAATGATCCACCGGTAATCAACTCCGACCAGAAGCCGGGCTGCATGAGGAATCATCAGGCCGACGAAACCGATGGTGCCAACGACAGAAACCGCCGCACCGGCAAGAATAAGGACGATCACCAATCCCATAAGCTTGACCAGCTCCGTGCGCTGGCCAAGTCCAGCCGCAATCTCTTCCCCGAGGCTTAGCAGCGTGATGGAACGGGACAGCAGCGTGGCGGCAATCATCCCGCCGAGAACCCAGGGAAGGATGATCCGCAATTCATTCCATTGGGTGCCCGCCAGCCCTCCCGCATACCAGAAAGCCAGATCTTGAGCAATATTATAATAGATCGCGATGCCTTGGCTTAGCGCCGACAGCAACGCGGTGACGGCCGCACCGGCAAGGACAAGGCGAACCGGTGTCAGCCCGCCGGCCGCCGAAATACCGATGCCATAGACCAAACCGGCCCCAAGTCCGGCTCCCAGAAAAGAACACACCATCAGATAAATAAAAGGAAGGCCGGGAAATAAGGCGTAGCACAGCGACATGGCGAAGCCCGCGCCGGCATTCAGTCCCAGTAGACCGGCATCCGCCAGCGGATTGCGGGTCATGCCCTGCATCAAAGCTCCGGCAATGGCAAAGGCCGCCCCGACGACGGCCCCTGCGAGCACCCGCGGCAATCGCAGCTCCCGAATAATCTGATGAGCGGTTTGATCCGGGTCAAAACGGAATACAGCCTCCCAAACCGTCATCATTCCGATATCCGCCGCACCGAAGGAAATGGATACCGCGATGCCAAGAATAAGTGCGGCAAGCCCTCCAATCAAGACAATGACGGCAGCCCCGGACCGAGAATGCAGCTTTTGTTTCGTCGAATCCGCAATGGGCTCCGTTGCTTCAGTTATTGACACATTAAAACATCCTCACTATAAAATTCATAACGGCTATGTTGGCTATGGCCTGATAGGCTTCCTTCCTATGCCAGCGCAAAGGGAAGGCATAAAGGGACCCCGTTTCTCGGATCAACAATAATGTCCGCTTCGATCCCAAAAACCTCCTTAAGCACTTCCTTGGTCATCACCTTAACCGGATTTCCTTCACTGACCACTTTTCCTTGCTTTATGGCCACCACATGGTGGGCATATCGGGAGGCATGATTCAAATCATGGACGACCATAATAATCGTTCGCCGTTCTTCCTGGTTCAGCTTCATTAGCAGCTGATGCACTTCCAGCTGATGGGCCATATCCAGAAAGGTCGTAGGCTCATCGAGAAAAAGAATTGGAGTGCCCTGGGCCAAAGCCATCGCGATCCACGCGCGCTGACGCTGTCCACCGGAGAGCTGGTCTACCGGACGATCATAAAACCCCGTCATCCCCGTGACTTGAATCGCCCACTGAATCATTTGTTTGTCTTCCTTCGTCAGTGTTCCAAAGCCTTTTTGATGCGGAAACCGGCCGTAGGATACAAGCTCGCCGACCGTCAGCCCATCAGGAGCAGCGGGGTTTTGCGGAAGAATAGCCACCTGTTTGGCTACTTCTTTGGTCGATTGTCTATAGATCGATTTGCCGTCCAGATATACATGTCCCCCCGCAGGCTTCATAATTCTGGCCATCGCCTTCAGAATGGTTGACTTTCCCGAGCCGTTGGCGCCTACAAGAGCGGTAATTTTCCCTTCCGGAAAGTGCAGATTTAAATCCTCGACAATGATTCGGTCCGCATAAGCAATATTCAAATGCTCCGAGTAAAGACTCTGCTTCATAATTTACCCCCTTCCGAGCGGATTAAAGTTGGATTAGCCTGGAGACATGATACTGCTGAACATCCTTCAATTCATATCCGCATCCGCCCATTTTGATGCTGCCTGCGGGAACGACGGTTCCTTCATATGCTCCCGAGACCGTCCCATCTGCAGAAGCATAATCGATTCTCACCACTACGGAATGTCCTTCCTCTCTCCATACCGTGCCTTTTTTGTTATAGTCAATCCAATCCCATCCTTCGCGAATGAGAATTTCCCGCTCCACCATTTGCTCATATTTTCCGACTCCGCCCCACCCCCGGTATTTTTGGGAAATATCTGAAAACGGCCCTTGGCGAAGAACAAGCGTGTCCAAATCTTCCGGCTCCACTTGGGCCCAATAGCGACCTTCAGGCAAATCGGCAATCGTAGGCGCATAACGATGACCGCCAAAATGACTGACGCGCCAAACCCTAAGCTGTCCGGACGATTTCGCAGCATAATGCTCTTCGAGCCTGTTATACATGGGGTAACCTAATTTACCGCAGCACACATCATGACTTCCATGGGTACAGACAAACAAATCTCTGACCTCTTCCGCATGCAGCCTATAGGATGCAAAATTGTCTATAGACCCGGAGCCGTTCAGAAGCGCCTCAGCTAAAGCGTTCAACTCCGCTTCGGGAGCTATGTATTCCTTCTTCTCATACCGGGCAAAAGGGGACGCCGGCTTCCGATAGTAGATGACTCTTCTGTACCCTGCAGGCGAAGGGTTAGCATCGGATACAAACGATAAAAAACGAAACTTCTGCCCGTTTTTCCCCGCCTTTTTGAGGACCTCCGTAAAGCCCTTCGGAAAATGCTTGGAAGCTGTAACATCATAGTCCCAGGGAACCGGCACTTCGACGAACAGATAACGCTCATGCATAGCTGCCGAACCGATGGGATCCTCCCGGACCAGCTTGGCGACCGCAGCACACATATCCTTCTCGCTGCACTCACTTATACATTGATCTTGAATGACAGAATGGGTTTCCAATCCTTAGCCCCCTAGACCATTTAGATCGGTATTTTTTGTAAGAATAAATATATTGATAATCATTATCATTTTACAGCTATGAATACATGGTAATGATAATCAATATCATTGTCAAGGCTTCCCTAAACCTACCTACAAAGAAAAGAGCCGGGGAGAAGCAGGCAATTCTCCTTGAGCCTCTCCCTCGGCTGGATCAGTCATTTTTGCTTTTTGGAAATCCATAGGCCAATAAAATGAATCCGATAAAGAAGAAGAACCAAACAAAAAAATTCTCAAAAAAAGGAATGCCCTCCGCTGCCCGGTCCACCCCTCTTCCGCTGGAAGCATACCCTGCCGCTACGATGGCTGCCGAAAGCTTTTCAGCGATTCGTTCCGCAGTATAAAATATTCCGCCGGCGATCATAAAGATCATTCCCAGTACTTTATATACGTTATTTCCCACAGTACCCCTCCATATCATAAGCATCATTTTTCACTACCCATTAGACGGTCTTACTCTGCTTAAAAGTTGCTTGTTGGAGGCGATAAAAGGAAAATACCGAATTCAAGCATTGATACGCTTAAAAGAAATGGTTATGATGATATATGGTTCATAGGATTAATCAATAGGCAGCGGACCGATATTACATTGTATACCCGACCCGAGAAGAGAGGAAATCTGCAGTTATGGCTTTATGGGGGACAATCATCAACGCGCTTGCTATAATTGCGGGCGGTCTATTGGGTAGCCTTGTGCTGCCCCGCATTTCGGAAGGAATCCGCAATACCGTCATGCAGGGACTAGGGATTGCGATTGCTGTTCTTGGCATCACGATGGCGCTGAAATCGGACAATTTCTTAATTGTCATTATCAGCATTGTAGTCGGGGGAATTCTCGGAGAAGTCATGAGGATTGAAGACCGGCTTAACCGGCTCGGTCAATGGGTGGAGAAGCAATTCCGTCGCGAGGAGAAAGCCGATCCGAATCGAGGCGGCATCGCGGAAGGCTTCGTTACGGCGACACTCATCTATTGCATAGGAGCGATGGCCATTCTGGGCTCGATTGACAGCGGACTGAGGCATAACCATGATATTTTATACACCAAGTCGATATTGGACGGCATTTCGGCCGTAATTCTCTCCTCTACTCTAAGCATTGGAGTCACGCTTTCCGCAGTCCCCGTGTTTTTATATCAAGGGACCATCGCGCTTACGGCGACGCTGTTTACCCTGTTTCTCAGCGATGCCGATTTGAATGCCATCATCACTGAAGTGACTGCCGTTGGAGGGGTATTGATTATTGGCATCGGACTCAACATCCTCAACATCAAAAAAATTAACGTCGCCAATATGCTTCCATCCATTTTCATTGCGGCGGTGATCGTGTTGGTCGAATTATCGCTGCGATAACCGGGTTCTCACCATGGCAAAGCACGCAAAATCCCTAGTGGATGGCGTGCTTTACTTTTATTGAATCTGTGTATCGATAATATCTTACTGTTTCAATTGCTCCAGCTCTGACGTTACTTTCTCAATCATTTGAACAAACGCGGACAGCTCTTCGGAGCTGGCGGCTTGCGTTTGCGCTTGTACGCTGGTCTGCTCGGACTCGCTCTTCACTTCTTTCAGCAGGCGGGAAATCGTATCCAGCTTGCTGTGAATTTGTACCAGAGCATCCTTGGATCTTGCGGCAAGCTTGCGAACCTCTTTGGCCACCACTTCAAAACCGAGACCGTGCTCGCCCGCCCGTGCGGCTTCAAGAGCCGCATTAAGCCCAAGTAAATGGGTTTGGTCTGAGATCTCTTCCATGAGTGAGCCCATGCGGTGAATATGTTGAATTTCCCGGGTCAGCTCGTTTACTGTGCCGAGTGATTTCTCCTGCGATTCTGCCGTGCGTATCGCGGTTTCCGCTACCGACTGCGTGCTGCTGCTAAGCTCCACCATCATGGAAGCCAACTCCTGCACGGCGGAGTTAATCCCGACCAAGAGTTGGCCGCGCTCATCCGCAAGCCTTTGCACCTTCTTCTTCTCGTCGGCTTCATACGCTTCAAGCACAAGCTGCGAATCAAAATTAAATATTTTGGTCATCGCATGAATAACCGGCAGCCAGTCGTTGGGAAGCACCTGCCGAAGATGGGAGGTCGCCAAATCCAGATAAAGCATATACGTCCCCAAATACCACTGCGTCGTTAAGCCGATTCTGGAATGCACACTTCCGATAAAAAGTCTTTTTTCTATAAAAGCTTCGTCGATTTTCCCGTCCGTCAGAGAAAGAAAGTACCACCTTTGGGTCTCTTTCAATCGATCAATGGTGCTGTGCGCTTCAATAATGGCCCTGAGCTCCGGACGGAGCATAATGCGGTTGTAAAGCTCGTCCACAAGCACGTCTACGATCCTCGCAAATGGCTCCTTTTTACTTTGTAACAGGAATAAGTCTTCCGCCGTTATGCCTATGTAGTCGAGCTGCTCTTTGCGTTTTTCCGATAAATGCATGTCTTCATCCCCCAGGTGTATCATGTTAGTAATAATGTATTGATGACTAAGCCCGTTCATCATGATCTTTTTCGTACTGGAGCGCCTGCCGGTAATCTTCAAAGGTATCCATGCTTATGATAAACCGGGAATCGATCCCCTGATCCGCAAAAGCCGATTCCGGAATACCCTGCCACTGAAGTGATTTCCACAGCTCCGAAAGACGATGCTCCCCTCTCTCCAATAAAGCGGCTATAGGACCGGCGCAGGCTTTATCATATACGGCATGCAGCGGATATAAAGTACCGTTCACATAAGGAAGAACCGCATCCCAGCGATTGGCCATATATTCCATCAGCATTCCGGCTGCTTTAGCCGAAAGAAACGGCATCTCGCAGCCAACCACCCAAATGTGACCGTGCTTGGCTAAGCTAAATCCCGCATGCATGCCCGCAAGGGGACCCTTACCTCCAAAAAAATCGGTAATGATACGGACTTCCCTGTCCAGCACACGCAGCAGCGGATCCGGCTCCCTCGTGACGACAATCACTTCCCGGCAGATCTGCCTCATGATCCTGATTTGCCGTTCAATCAATGCGCCTCCTTCAAAAGGAAGCAATGCTTTCAAATCGCCGTTCATCCTCGTATTAGGCCCACCGGCTAAAATGAGGCCTGTCAGCATGGCGATGTCCTCCTTTTTCGCTTGTTTGAATCATTCCGGATTCGAATCATTGAGCATTTGTTCTATCAATGGGAATAGGATCTGCTCCTCTAATCTGAAATGCTCCTTGAGAAGGATGCAGCCCTGCAGGAAACAGCCGACCGCCTCAGCCACCATGCCTGCGTGAGGACGCAGTCCGAATTCGTCCAGCCTTTGACGGAATGCCTCAAGGTAGGCGACGCCCAGCTCGTGATCCTTTTCCAGCACCCAATCCTTGATCATGGGCACATGCTTGTTAAAGAAATAATGGTCGATCAGAGGTCTCAATTCTTCCTCTTCCCATAACGAATGACGCTCCAGCTCATTCATGTACGCGATGAGCGGCTGCTTGGTGCGCCGCATTTCATGGGCCGCCGTCAATACATCCGGCATCCGGTCGGCCCGATCGGCCGCCGCCTCAAGCTCATCTAGGCTTTGTCTCAGCTTCAAGTGCTCATCCTTCAGCCGTACCAGTATGATAACCAAATCCGACGGATGCGCAGCATCCAGGAACCGACCGTTTTCCCGTTCCATCAACCAGACCTCCTTCATGTGGTGGTTTCAGCATATCGCGTACCTTCGAAATACGCTGTGATCTTTATCACAGTCACACAAAAAAAACGCACCGGCTCACGATAAGAGCCGCTGCGGTTCCTGATGGATTTGAACTGCCGTATTATTCAAAGTTCAGAAGCCCCTTCTTCAGCGCAAACTTCACAAGCTCCGGGCGTGTCTTGAGCTTTAGCTTATCCATGACGTTGCTTTTGTGCGATTCGACGGTCTTGACGCTGATGATCAATTGATCGGCAATCTCTTTGTTGGAATATCCTTTAGCGACAAGCGCCAATATTTCCTTCTCCCGTTCGGACAGAGTATCGTAGGGGCCGGTATTCTCACCTTGCTTCACCCGCTCCAGATACTCGCCCATTAAACGCTTGGTCGCACTCGGATACAAGTACGCGTTGCCTGCCGCTACGGATTGAATGGCTGCAAGAAGCTCTTCATGCGGCGCGCTTTTCAAGATATACCCGGATGCCCCCGCCTGGATGGCCCTGAACAAATACTCCTCATCATCGTGCATGGTCAATATCAACACCGCCGTTTCGGGCTGTTTCTGCTTCAGCTCGGCGCAAGCCGTCAGGCCATCCTTGCCGTGCGGCATGCTTAAATCCATGAGCACGACTGCGGGATGCAGCTCACCGGCAAGGCGGATCGCCTCGTCTCCATCCGCCGCTTCCCCTACAACCTCCATTTCATGCTTGCCGTGGAGCAGCAGATTCAACCCTGATCGTACAACCGCATGATCGTCGACCACCATGATTTTGATCATATGCTCACCTTCCCCTTTATCTTACCCGATCCCGGAGCGGATCCGTATCCAGCAGCCTGCCGATCCGGTGTGCCGCTAACGTCACCGCAGCCATATCTTCCCTGGTAAATACATGACCCGTACGGGAACCGACCAACACTACCCCCCGGCTCTTCCTTTGTACGGCAACAGGAGCCGTGACGGCGGTGCGCAGCCTTTCCGCAAGCATAAGCGGACATTCGCGACACAGACGGAACAAGGCTGCATCGGTATCGTTCCATGCCATCGGCCGTCCGATCTGAACCGCCTGTCCGCCCACCCCCTGCCCCGAACGAAACCTCATCGCTTCGCTGCGCTCCGTTTCGTTCCCGGAAACCAACGTCCAGCGAAACAGCCGGCTATCGCCAATCCCTAGAGCCAGTGAGGCAAAGTCCCCTGTTACCGAGGTGCGCAGCATAACCAGCTCGCTTAGGATCTCGTTGTGCTCCGTATCCACCCGCTTCACCTCCTGCCATACTGCGTACATACCCAACGTCCACCCTAATTACCGTTGCCGTACACTGCTGCATTTCATTGTAACTGCTGCAGCTTCGTTTGTAAGTCAGGGAAAACCCTGATTTCCCTGTCAGGGAATACACAGTAATTCAGGATTTTCTTCTCTGATTATCAGAGGATTCCCCGATAACCTCATGTCTTTAAAGCTGGTATGATAAATGCAGAGAGAACGCAGAGGAGGATGCACGAATGCTCCACTATCCGGATAATCATACATCGGACGCCGCTCCGTTTCAACCGCAGGGGCTGCAGCAGTATTTTACGGAAGAGAATGTCGAACGGCTTACCGGTATCATGTATTCAAAAAAGGTAAAGAAAGGCTCCCGCCTTTTTTGGGAAGGCAATAAAGCCGAATACTTATATTACATCAAAGAAGGCCGCGTCAAAATCACCAAATCGGCGGATAGCGGCAGTTCTTTTACCTTGTATCTGCACCACTCCGGAGACCTGATCGGCTATGGAGACGTCTTGGCGGATTCGGCCTACCTCCTTGGCGCGGAAGCTATAGAGGCTTGCGAGCTCGGCCTGATTCAACGCAAGGATCTGGAGGTTCTGCTCTGGCAGCATGGCGATCTTGCGGTAGAATTCATGCGCTGGCAGGCGACGATGCACCTGCTGACGCAAACCAAATTCCGCGATTTGATGATGTTCGGCAAGCCCGGAGCGCTCTGCTCCCTTCTCATCCGCCTGAACAATTCCTACGGGGAACCCTTCGGTGAGTACAGCCGCATCTCGGTGAAGCTGAACAATACGGAAATGGCCGAGATGATCGGCGCCTCCCGGGAGAGTGTCAACCGGATGCTGAGCGATATGAAAAAGGAAGATATTCTCGACATCGCAAACGGTCACTTCATCATCAAGGATTTGGGCTATTTGCGCGACATCTGCCACTGTGAAAACTGCCCGAAGCATATTTGCCGCGTTTGAGGCCATTCGGCATTTCGGACCTTGCGATAAACGGGCTCGAATTTTTCTTCTCCTGTGACGCCGATCACATCGCAGCTTTTTCAATTGATGTACAGTGAAGACGTAGAAGGATTACATTGAGGAGATGGTTATCATGATGATGTTTCTAAAAGAAAATATGTACGCCTCCGGCCTCCTGCTTGTTCTTCGCATCTATCTGGGTTGGATGTGGCTCACTTCGGGCTGGCACAAGCTGACGGGCGGTTTTGACGCGACAGGGTTTCTGAACAACGCCGTAAGCAAACCGGTTCTCGATAAAACAACAAATGAGCTGATCTATCCGAACTTTATTGCATTTCTGAATCATATCGCGCTGCCGAACGTGAAAATCATCAACCTCATCATCCCTCTAGGCGAAACGCTGGTCGGCCTCGGTTTGATACTTGGCGCCTTAACGCCGGCCGCCGCCGGCTTTGGATTATTAATGAACTTCATGTTTCTCTTCGCTGGAACGGTAAGCACCAACCCGTGGATGATTCTGCTCGGCGGAATCGTGATGGTCGCGGGTGCCAATGCCGGCAAATTCGGTATTGATTATTATTTGCTCCCGTTGCTCCGCAAATGGATTCACATGAACAATAACAAGAACGGACGCGATACAATAGTCCGCAGGAGGGTACTATCCCATAAATAATCGATCGGAAATGAATCCGGATCGGGCGGCGATAAGCTTTCCCGGTCCTTTTTCTTCTTCACGGCGGGCATTGTCCCGGTTCTTTCCTCTTTGCTAAGATAAGATTAAACCGGAAAGAAAGGATGATCGTGTTGAAGCAGAAAACAAGCAAGACTTACCCTGAGGTCATTGGCCAGAATGTGGCCGAGCTGCAGGAACAGCTGGATACACATATAGCCGATCCCTCCTTTCGCGATCTCCTGAAGCAATCGTTAAAGCAGTTGGCGGACGTGAAATTTGCCCTGGACGAATCCTCTATCGTTGCGGTGACCGATCATCGCGGAATTATTCAGTATGTAAATGATAACTTTTGTGTCATTTCCCAATTTGAACGCGATGAATTGATCGGTCAGGACCATCGGATCATCAATTCCGGCTTTCACGGCAAGGAATTCATGAAAGAGCTGTGGAAAACGATCTCCTCTGGAATGGTGTGGCGGGGAGACATCAAAAACAAGGCCAAAGATGGTACATACTATTGGGTAAACACCACCATTGTACCTTTTCAAGACGACAACGGCCGTCCCTATCAATACCTTGCGATCCGCAATGAAGTTACACGGCTCAAAAAGGTAGAAGAAGAATTAAAGCATATGATGGGCCATGTCATGCAGGTGCAGGAAGACGAGAGGCGCAAATTTTCACGCGAGCTTCATGACGGGATCGGACAGAGCCTCTTTTCCCTGCTCATTCAAATCGATCGCTTAATCGGAGATACCGGCGTGCAGCAGTTAAGCGATCTGCGAAACAGCGTGGCCGAGCTTATCGAGGATGTCCGCGGATTAGCCTGGGAGCTGCGTCCGTCCGTCTTGGACGATCTTGGAGTCGTTCCGGCCATCCGTTCCTACATTGACAGCTATTCCAATCACTACGGCATCAAGGTACGGTTTGACTGCAATCTTCGCAAGCGCCTGGAGGCTCACAAAGAGACGACCATTTACAGGATAATACAAGAAGCGTTAACCAATCTTGCCAAGTACGCCGACGCCGCCGAGGCGCGAGTGAGGATTCATGAGTTCGACGACTTTATTGAAGTCAGTGTAGAGGATCAAGGAAAAGGCTTTACCCGTGAAAGCCATGCCAAAGGCGTAGGGCTTTTCAGCATGGAAGAGAGAGCCCGGTCCGTGCGCGGTCAGTTTGCCGTCCATTCGAAGCCCGGAGAGGGAACCAAGGTCACCTTGATCGTTCCACAATAACCGGGTGAAAAATAAAACAGTCTTCATTCGTAATGGATAGACTGTTTTATTTTATAATTTATGATTTTAATTGTAATGATTTGCTTTATTTAGAGTATTCTTTTCCCAACAGAGACTCATGGTCAATATCCTGCTGCTGGATTTTTCTGATTAAGGTGGAATGGTCCAGCTCCAGCAATTGCGCTGTCTGACGAATCGATTTGCTCTTTTTCAACGCTTGTATAATGAGATTTTTTTCAAACTCCATACGGGCTTGACGCAGGGGGACGATCGTATCCCTATTGTGCTGTAACGGGGGAGCCGTTTCCAAAAATTCGGGCAAATCATCCGCCGTTATTTCCTTGCTTTTGGATAATACAATCATGCGTTCGATGATATTTTTCAACTGCCTTACATTACCGGGCCAACGATATCCCATCAAGCGGTTCATGACCACGGGACTCATTTCGATAGCCCGGTCATACATTTGGTTGAATTCATTTAAAAAGTGCGCCGTTAAAATGGGGATATCCTCTTTTCGCTCCCTAAGCGGCGGTATGGTAAACGGGATAACATTGATGCGATAATAAAGATCCTCCCGAAACGTTCCTTCGGCTACCATCTTTTCCAAGGATCGATTGGTGGCGGCAATCACCCTCACATCAACAGGGATGGGCTTTCCCGAACCGATCCGCAGGACTTCTTTTTCCTGCAATACTCTAAGCAATTTGGACTGCATGGCAAAGGGCAGCTCACCGATTTCATCCAGAAAAATCGTCCCTTTATGGGCCATTTCAAACAACCCGGCCTTTCCGGTCGACTGCGCGCCTGTAAATGCGCCTTTTTCATACCCGAAAAGCTCCGATTCAATAAGATTTTCCGGGATGGCCGAACAGTTGACGGTCATATAGGGCTGTTTGACCCGCTGACTCATTTGGTGAATCCATTTGGCCAGCACTTCCTTGCCTACGCCCGATTCCCCTAAGATAAGCACCGTAGACGATGTCGCTGCTACATGCTTGGCCGATTCAAATAATCGGACCATATGAGGGCTGCGAACGATGGGTCCATTGTCAATCTGCTGAAATTTCAATAATTCCGTTTCGTAGTGTTTAATCAAGGCGCTTTTCTGTTCGATTTCCTGCTGGAGCTCGGTAAGGTTTGTAATATCCCTGACACTGCATACGATTCTCCATAATTGCCCTTGATCGTTTAATACCGGCACTCCTGTAACAAGCAAACGCTTTCCATTCACTTTATTGATGATCGTTACCGTTTGCAGAGTTTCCATTACCCCGGGAATGGCGGATTGCGACAGCACTCCCGCTTCTACCAAATCCTGGGCCCGTTTACCGATCACATCTTCGATATGGATTCCCGTTAATTTCTCATAGGCCTTATTCACCAGTACGGTTCGGCCTTCACCGTCAGCAACCCAAATGCCGTCAAACAATGAGTTCACAATGATGTGCCATTCTCTCTCTCCAGCAGGGGGAAAGCTTGAGGCGTCCAGCTCCATGCTCGTCAACCTCCATTTCACGGTGAATGCATCCCTATCCTGAGAACAAGGATTTCCAATATTATAATGGAAAGGAAGATAAAAGGGTATCCCCTCAGCGCAGAGAACATGCCGGCACACGAAGACAAAGAAAAAAATCGGTGACCAAAATCACCGTAAGCTCACGTTCTTCTTATATTTTCCGCGCTTGATTAACCCGTCAATATGGCATTGAGGTTCCCGTCCGGGTCTTTAAACAACATTTTGTTCCCGCCTGCCATATCGCTTAATTCTAACAGCGTGATATCCTCCCGAATCAGCATCCATTTGATTTCCTCATATCGCTGGGGATTGACCTCAAATAAAATATGCGGATCGCTCTTGATTTTATCACTCCCCCTTTAAATGGTGTAATTTGGCACCAAATGGTTCAAAAAAACACCGGAAATGATTTCACATGCCCCCGGCCCCCATGCTCCAAGGACAGAACGTTTGATCCAAGGTTAAGGAAAACGCGCTCCATAGCTTGGTTTTAACCTTTTTTTCATTTCCGGCAAAGTTGGCACGAAAAATGCTATGAATGTCATTGTCACATCAAATTCGAGGAGGATGGTCATGCAACTAACACATAGCAAGGAAGCCCAACATATTCTTGGTGTGGTAAAACAATTAGCAAAAGAAAACTTTGCCGCCCGTGCAAGCAAATATGACCTTGAAAGCCGTTTCCCTTATGAAAACTACCAGGATTTACGGGAAAACGGAATTCTTGCCCTGGTGGTCCCTGAACGGTATGGCGGGCTTGAAGCCAATTCGCGGTTAATGGGCGAAGTGATTAAAGAGCTGGCGAAAGCGTGCGGCTCCACCGCCAATACATTTAATATGCATTGTACGGTCATCCATATTTTAAATGAAATGGCCAATGAGGAACAAAAGCAGCGGTTGTTCAGTGAAGTGGTTGAGCACGGCAAATTGTTCGCTTCCGTTACCAGTGAACCTACCAGCAGCTTAAGAGGAAATTTCAAACCAAGCACCATCGCCCGCAAGGTCGACGGCGGCTACGTCGTATCCGGCGTAAAGCATTTTGCCTCGTTAAGCTCTGCGGCAGACTATTTTAACACACTGTGCCTGATCGAAGGCTCCGCCTCTGTCGAAGACGGCCTGATCATGCTGACGATCCCTAGCAGCACGCCGGGGGTAACGATTGAAGAAACCTGGAATGCTATGGGCATGAGGGGAACAGCCAGCAATACCATTCATTTTAATGAATGTTTTGTGGAAGAGCGGAATGCAATCGGAGAACCCGGAGATGCCGTCCGCAAAAATGTAAGTGACGGTTATGCCTTTGGCTTCGCAGCTGTCGGCATTGGTCTGGCGGAGGCCGCATTGGATTTCACCGTCAGTTATGCGCAAAACACCACATTTAAGCCGGAAATTCATCCCATTAGCCACTATCCAACGATACAACACCGTGTCGCCGAAATGGCTGTGGAGCTTGAAGCTGCCAAGCACCTGCTTTATCAAGCGGCGGATGCGCGTGATTTTGGTAGTGCAGAAGACCGGGTTCTGCCTGTAACGATGGCTAAATATGTAGGAACAGAGGTTTCCATGAAAGTCACCGATATAGCCATTCGCGTATGCGGAGGCAGAGCCTACATGAAAAAGTTTCCTTTAGAAAGAATTCACCGCGATGCCCGCGCCGGAATGGTGATGCCGCCTAATAACGATAAGTGCCTGGAAATCATCGGGAAGGCAAGCTTGGGCCTTGATGTGAATGCCGGTTGGCTGGAGAAAAAATCGTAAAAAAGGAGTCTATTTATGAAAACGGATACAACATTCTTGTCTCAAGCGGTCATCGATCAGCTTCAAGGAGAGAAATTGATGTTTGCGGTCACCACCAATACGGAGAACGAAATTTATTCCACAGCTATCTCCTGGTTAGCGGCTGTAAATCCCCAGCTGATTCGCTTTGCCGTATCACCCAAGTCACCCATCATCGGCAATGTAAATAAATGTCCAAAAATGCAAATTTTGTTTGCTGTCCCGGAGCACACCTTAGCCGTGACAGGAACTGCCCGTGTTCAGCCGGATCCTATCCCCGGCATGCCATTTCCTATGCTCTGCGTAGAATTGACCATTGATAGAGTCGATGACATTATGTTCTACGGGGGAATAGTTACCTCTGAGCCTCAATATATTAAAACGTATTCTGCCGACTTGTCTAGAAAATTGGACACGGCTATTTATACCGCTTTACGAAAACCGGAATAATCCCCAAAAGGAGCGATGACAAATGAATTTATCCCGAATAGACCATGTTGCTTTGTCCGTAAAGGATGCCGCCAGATCAAAGGATTTTTACAGCAGAATCCTGGGCTTGCCGGAGATTCCAAGACCCAATTTCAGCTTCCCCGGTGTATGGTATAAGTTAGGAGATATTATGCTTCATATCATTCAAATGCCCGAGCAATCCGGGCCCGGGGATGTCGATCGAGCGAAGCTGTCTGCACAGGACCCTCATGTTGCATTTTTTGTGGAAAATGAGGAAGAGCTCAAAAAAGTGATCCAAAAAGTGGAATCGGAGAATATTCCCTGGTATGAACTGGAGAATGCTCCCAGCGGGCTGCGTCAGGTCTTCTTTAAAGATCCTGACGGGCATATGATTGAAATTGTAACCCCCAATCCCGGAAGCCCCTATTACGAATCGGTTTATTTGAAATATTATGTATAATGCCTTGGGATAAAAAGTTCCATAGGCAAACCGTCCGGCGATCTTACGGTCGCCGGACGTTCTTGTTGTAACAGCCTTACCAGGCGGCGACTTCCCCATCCGTTCTCGGGTCGGTAGCTCCGGATAGTACGCCGGTTTGCGGATCACGCCAAATGATTTGTCCCCGGCCAAAGCCATCTTCTCTCAATACGACATGGATCTGATGTCCCTTGCGCATTAACGCTCTGGCGATCTCGCTGGAGAAGCCCGCTTCAACCTCGACGGTTTTATCCCGGGTCCACAGCCAACGCGGAGAGTCCAAGGCGGCTTGAGGGTTTAAATGGAAATCAACTGTATTCATGATCACCTGGACATGGCCCTGCGGCTGCATAAATCCGCCCATAACCCCAAACGGCCCGACCGGTTGATCGCCCTTCGACAGAAACCCCGGAATAATCGTATGGTAGGTTTTCTTGCCCGGTTTTAACGCATTGGCATCCTCCGGGTTTAGGGAAAACGTATTTCCTCGGTTTTGCAGCGCTATACCTGTACCCGGAACGACGATGCCCGATCCGAAGCCCATATAATTGCTTTGAATAAAAGAGACCATATTCCCTTCTCCGTCAGCCGCCGCCAGATACACGGTTCCTCCCTTTAGCGGATGTCCAGGCTCAGGCATAAGAGCTTCTTCCCCAATCAGCGCACGGCGTTCTGCCGCGTACCGATCGCTTAACAGCTCGTCAACCGTAACCTGCATGTCCGAAGGCTGGGTAATATATTTCCTTCCATCGGTAAAAGCGAGCTTCATGGCCTCGATTTGCCTGTGATAGGTTTGCACGCTCTCCTTCTCCGCAAACTCGAACCCTTTGAGGATATTCAGAGCATGGAGCGCAACAAGGCCTTGGCCGTTGGGCGGGATTTCCCACACATCGTACCCCCGGTAATTGACCTTAATGGGGTCGACCCATTCCGGGTAATATTGCGCCAAATCTTCCTTCCGCAAAAACCCGCCATGCTTCTGGAAGAAGGCATCGATCCGGTCCGCCAGCTCCCCGCGGTAAAAGGCTTCTCCATTCGTTTCGGCAATCCGCCGCAGAGTGGCTGCATGATCAGGTGACCGCCAGATCTCTCCAGCCTTCGGCGCTCTGCCTGCCGGAGCAAATGTATCAAACCAGGGCTGGAATTCTTCTCCCTTGAAGCTTTCTTGATAGTCCTCATAATAAAGCTGCCAGAATTTTGCCAATGTCGGAGATACCGGGTAACCGCTTTCAGCATATTCAATAGCCGGGGCCAGCACCTGCGTCAAAGGCAGCTTTCCGTACTTCTTCGATAGTTCAGCCCAAGCGCCGACAGCCCCGGGTACCGTTACAGGAATCACACCGCGCTTAGGCATCTCATGGTCGTACCCTGCCGCTTTTACAGCTTCAATCGACAGCTTTTTGGGGGCTGGGCCCGAAGCATTGAGGCCATGCAGCCTTCCATGGATCCAGACAAGCGCAAAGGCATCCGAACCGATTCCGTTCGATGTCGGCTCGACTACCGTTAAGCAGGCCGCCACTGCAATCGCCGCGTCAACGGCATTCCCGCCTTCTTTTAAGATTTGCAAGCCTGCCTGTGCTGCCAGCGGCTGAGAGGCGGCCACCATCCCTTTGCGCCCATAAACTACATTTCGCCGGGAAGGGTATGGATAATAGTGAGCATCATAGGTTACCGTCACGAGCTTTCCCCCATTCGGATCGAATTAATGGAACTTAATTCATGATAACAACTAACGGTCACAAAAAACAGTAAAAGCTTAAAATAAAGTTATTGGCTGCAAGGCCTCATACAATCATTTCGAGAAGCAATACGATATTGACTGTGCCATCGCCTCATCGAAATGCATACTTTTAAGTAAAGGAGTGATTCGATGTATGATTGATGTTCGGGAAGCCAATGTAACATGCCAACAATTTGGGGCTATCCTGGGTGGTGTTCCGAAACCGGGAAATAACGGATGTACGGTAACGAAACAGAGGAATATTCCGCTTACGATTTTAGGAAAACCGTCTCCATCCGCCGCGACCCTTACTTTCGCTTATGAATCGCTTGATGCCGGCGGAACGGCATTATGCTTAGGAGAATTAGCGCTATTATCTGAAGAGATCAACCCGGTTCTTTCGATCCTATTAAAACATCGGATACCTGTGTCTGCTCTTCATAATCATTGGATATATACGGCACCTGTCATTTTGTACTTGCACATTCAGACGATTGACAGACCTCTGGATTTTGCCCAAAAAGTGAGTGAGCTCACCCGAAGGCTGCGATGATGGATAATCTTATCTATTTCGACTCCGGACATGCTTCGATATAAAGTAACGCAGAACAAATCGAAAAGAAAGATGGAGCCCTAAGAAAGAAAACACAGCCCATCCTGGGAAAACCAAAAGAAGCAGCCTGAAACTATCCATGTAGCTTCAGGCTGCTCCTGTTTTATTGAATGCCGCGCGGCACTTCATTTATGGTTTAGGAATGAAAATCCTGTCCAGAGCGAACTTCTTTGACATAGCCGGCACGAATGACGAAGTCGCCGAAATGTTCGCCTTCACGGCGTTCCTTCGCATATTGAGTAACAATAGGCTTCAGCGAATCCAGAATCTCCGCTTCACCGATATTTTCTTTATACAGCTTGTTCAGTCGGTTTCCGGAAAAACCGCCGCCCAAGTACATGTTGTATTTGCCAGGCGCCTTGCCGATAAACGCGATTTCCGCCAGCATCGGACGGGCGCATCCGTTCGGGCAGCCGGTCATGCGAATGACGATCTCCTCGTCACGCAAGCCTGCCTCCTCCAGCATCGGCTCGATCTTATCCAACAGCGTTGGAAGGTAACGCTCCGATTCGGCCATCGCCAATCCGCAGGTTGGCAAAGCTACACAAGCCATGGAATTTCTCCGCAAAGCGGAATAGTGGATTCCATCCGTGAGCCCGTACTGGTTGATCAATTCTTCAATTTTTTTCTTTTTCTGGGTGCTTACGCTGCCGATGATCAGGTTCTGGTTCGGGGTAAGACGGAAGTCCCCGGTATGAACCTTGGCAATTTCCCGTAGACCCGTCATCAGAGGGTAGTTGTCCTCATCTTTGATCCGGCCGTTCTGGATAAAGAGTGTGAAATGCCATTTGCCGTTGCTTCCCTTCACCCAGCCATAACGATCACCGTTGTGGTCAAAATGGAAGGAACGCGCAGCCTCAAGCTTCCAACCCAGACGGGTGCTCAGTTCATTGATGAACCAGTCGATGCCGCGGTCGTCAATGGTGTACTTAAACCGCGCGTGTTTACGGACCGAACGATCGCCGTAATCCCGTTGAATCATGACGGTTTTCTCCGCAACGTCGATGACCTGTTCCGGTGAGCAGAAACCGATCACTTGACCCACTTGGGGATACGTGTTCGGATCGCCATGCGACATTCCCATGCCGCCGCCAACCGTCACATTGAAGCCCTTCAGACGACCTTCTTCCACAATCGCGATAAAACCCAGGTCCTGGGAGAATACATCTACATCGTTTGAAGGAGGGACCGCAATCCCGATTTTAAACTTACGCGGCAAATAGACAGGCCCGTAAATCGGCTCTACCTCTGCCCCGTTGTCTTGGCTGTCCACCACTTTCTCGCCGTCAAGCCAGATCTCGTGATAAGCTTGTGTCCGGGGATCGAGGTGCTTACTGATCCGGCTTGCCCACTCGTATACCTCGGAATGAACCTCGGACTGGTACGGATTCGGGTTACACATGACGTTGCGGTTCACGTCGCCACAAGCGGCTAACGTGCTTAGCAGCGCATTGTTGACTTCCTGTATCGTCTTCTTCATGTTCCACTTGAGCACGCCATGCAGCTGGAAGGATTGACGCGTCGTCAGACGAATCGTTCCGTTAGCATATTTTTGTGCGATCCGATCCATCATCAGCCACTGTTCAGGTGTAACTACACCGCCAGCCGCGCGTACGCGCAGCATGAACTGATAAGCCGGCTCCAGCTTCTGCTTTTGCCGCTCATTGCGCAAATCGCGATCGTCCTGCATGTAGCTGCCGTGAAATTTCATCAAGCGGTTATCGTCTTCAGGGATGGAGCCCGTGATGACGTCTTCGAGCGTCTCTACAAGAGATCCCCGCAAATAATTGCTTCTTTTCTTTATATCTTCTACATCACTGTGCGGCGCACTATTGGGTGAAAGCAAATTGTTATCCGACATGTTGCATTATCTCCTCTCGCGATCGTTGGGACTCGAACTTAATAAACATCCCGCTGATAACGTTTCTGCTGTTGCATAAGGGTCAAATATTCCGCGGCTGCCTCAGGGCTCATGCCGCCTTCTTGTTGGAGAATCGTTGTCAGGGCCGCATGAACGTCATGTGCCATCTTCTTCTCGTCGCCACAGACATACACGCAAGCTCCTTCTTGCAGCCATTGGTAGAAGTCGCGGCTCTTTTCGAGCATCCGGTGCTGTACATACACTTTCTTGTCGGTATCGCGGGAGAACGCGACATCCATCCGTGAAAGCACGCCATCCTTCAGCCAACGCTGCCATTCCACCTGATAAAGGAAGTCCGTAGAGAAATGCTGATCGCCGTAGAACAGCCACGTTTTCCCTTCGGCTCCGGTCTCTTCGCGTTCGGCAAGGAAGGCTCTGAACGGGGCGACGCCGGTTCCCGGTCCAATCATAATGATCGGCGTTTCCGGATTCTCTGGAAGCTTGAAGTTCGGATTCTGTTGAATAAAGATCGGCAGGGTATCGCCTGGCTGAACCCGCTCTGCGAGCTGCACCGAGCATACGCCGTAGCGATCGCGTCCATGGGCCTCGTAACGAACCGTACGGACCGTGAGATGCACCTCATCCGGGGACGCCTTGAAGCTGCTGGCGATAGAGTACAGACGAGCAGGCATCTTCCGAAGGATCGCTACGAACTCAGCCGCAGGCACGCCCTTAAGGGAGTAATCCTGCACCAAATCCAACAGATCCCGACCGTTGATATACGCCCTAAGCTCCTGTTCGCGTCCCGCTTCCAGAAGCTGGTTCAGCCCGGCATTGGAAGTAAGCTTGGCCGCTTGCTCCAGCAACGGCTTGGTCAGCACGGTGATTTCATAATTGCGAAGCAAAGCTTCACGCAGTGGACGCTGTTCGCCATTCTTATTCATGGTAACGAGCTCATCCGCTTTCCAGCCCATCGCTTCGATCAGCTCATCCACAAGACGAGGATGGTTCTCCGGATAAACGCCTAAGCTGTCCCCCGGTTCGTACTGAAGATTGGAGCCTTCAAGGGATAATTCAATATGGCGGGTTTCACGCTCCGATCCCCGGCCATTCAGGTTCAAATTCTCAAGCACCTCGGCCTGGAAAGGATTCGATCTGGAATATTCCGATTCCGAACCGATTACGGCCGCCGCGCCGGCTGCACTTGCGATGGCCGGAGCTGCCGATGCGGCACTGAGCGAGCCTAAAACATTGTTCATCCACTCTGCAGCGGATTCATCAAAATCGACGTCGCAGTCGACACGCGGAGTAAGCTGTTTAGCGCCCAGCTCTTCCAAGCGCTTGTCAAAATCCTTGCCCGTTTGGCAGAAATACTCGTAGGACGTATCTCCCAACGCAAGCACGGAATACTGCATGCCCTCCAATTGAGGCGCTCTCTTGCTGTGAAGGAACTCATAAAAAGCAATGGCGTTATCCGGCGGCTCGCCTTCCCCATGAGTGCTCACAACCATGAGCAGGTTTTGGACCTTCTTTAAGCCATTGGGCTTGAAGTCCGCCATCGAGGAAAGCGTCACTTGAAAGCCTTGTTCTTCGAGCTTTTGGGACATTTTCTTGGCCAAACGCTGGCTGTTGCCTGTCTGTGATCCGAAGAGAATCGTTACCTCCTTGGAGATCACCGCTTCATTCGCCGGCAAAGCAACCGCCACCGCCGTACCGGACGGAGCCTCTGCCGCCGCTCCTTGAATAGCCGTAAGATATCCGCTAAGCCAAATACGCTGCGCTTCCGTCAGCGTAGGCAGAACGCGATTCAGCAGTTCCGCTTGCTCCTGATTAAAAGGACTGTTTGTTACTTGAAGTTTCAACACTATCCACCCCGCATAGCTGCAATGATATGAATTCCTAGTAAACGGATCTAATTTTCCACTCTATTGAAACTACCACAGCAGGAGGATCTGGTCAATTAGAATAACCTTATAGGATTTATCAGATATATTAATAAATGAATTAAACGTTACAAGCATCCTCTTGTTAGAGGAAAATATATCTCATTTCAATATCCTAATAAAAGTCCTGTTATTGAATCGTTCTTGTCCTTTTCGATTCATTCATAAATTCTGAAACCTCCAGAATCAAAGCCACTTTCCCGTCCCCCATGATCGCAGCCCCCGAAACGCCGCCGATCATGCCAACATAGGCTCCAAGCGATTTCACGACGATGTCCTGGTTTCCATTTAATTCATCAACCACCAAGGCGATCCGCTTTTCTGCAGTTCCCACCACGACAACAGGCAATTGTTTACGTTCATTCTGCGGCCTTGGAATATGAAAGCGATCGTGCAGCCAGACGACAGGCAGCACTTCATTCCGAATGACAACCACAGGGTCTCCTTTGACGGTTTGAAAGGCTTCGGCCGGCATCCGTATAATCTCTGCGACACAGCTCATCGGCAGAATAAACGTCCTTCCGCTTAACTTGATTAACAGGCCGGTAATAATGGCCAAAGTTAATGGAAGCTTGATTTTAAACCGGGTCCCTTCTCCCGGCTGGGATTCGATCTCGATAACACCGTTTAGTTTGTCGATATGACTGCGGACAATATCCATGCCGACCCCGCGGCCGGAGATATCGCTAACCACTTCCGCAGTTGAGAAGCCGGGGCGAAATATTAAATGGACAGCCTCACGATCCGAAAGCTTATAAGCCTCGTCCTCCGTAACGACACCTTTACGGACAGCCGATTCCCTTATTCGCCCGGGATCAATGCCCGGCCCGTCATCTTCTACCGTGATGACCACCTGGTTTTCTTCGTGTGCGGCAGTAATTCGCAGCATCCCTCCGGCCGGCTTCCCGACTCTGATTCGTTCCGCCGCCGTCTCTATTCCATGGTCGACCGCATTTCGGATTAAATGAATCAGCGGATCACCAATTTCTTCAATGACCGTTCGATCCAGCTCCGTTTCGCTTCCTTCGATAACCAATTGGATTTCTTTATTTAAGGACTGTGCCAAGTCCCGAACCATGCGCGGAAACCGGTTGAATAAATGCTCTAGCGGAAGCATCCGCGCCTTCATTACACTTTCCTGCAATTCCCCGATCACCCGGGAAACATGATCGGATACCCTCGCCAGTTCTACCACCGTCTCATCGGCCGCATAACGATGGTTGAGAACTGTTCCCATTTGATTCATCCGGGTCTGGCCAATAACAAGTTCGCCTACCAGATTCATCAAGTGCTCCAGCCGTCCCACATCCACCCGGATCGTCTGCGGTTTCCTCTTCCCTTCTCCGGCAGCGGGAAGCTTCCCGTTTTTTTGAACATTCATATGTATGTCTACCGAGCCTTCAATCGTGTCATTTTTCTTCATTTCTGTCGAGAAGCAGGCAGCCTCCGCTTCGGCCACATCCACGTAGGATTGGAGGACATGTTCAATTTCCGATGCCTCTGAAGGAGTTGCCAGCAAAAAAAAGAATTCGTCGTAAGCACTGTCCTCTTCTTCAGCTAAATCCCCGGGTGCCGGGTCACAATATAAAATCTGACCCATCGACCCTACCTGATTTAAGATTACCGCAGCACGAACCGATTTCATTTCGCATTCGGCGGTGAGCCTGACGCGAACAAAAAGTACGCCAGCCCCCTTTTCTTGCATTTGTACGGCCTTCAGCACGATATCCGGCCCGATTTCCGGTTGAAAGGAAGCGGCCTTGGGATACATTATTCCCGTTTTTTCTTCAGCGGGATCATTTTTCGATTCTACGGCAAGCTTTAGTTCACACAGCAATGGAGTTATCTCTGTGGCAATGCCTTCTCCGGAAATAAACTCTTCTTTTAGTCTCTGCAGATGATCCAGACACTTAAATAACAAATGGATCATGGCGCCTGTAATTCTCATTTGCCGATTACGAACCTGATCCAAGAGATGCTCCATTTCATGCGTCAGCTGTTTCATCTCTTCGAAACCCATCGCCGCGGAGGAACCTTTCAATGTGTGTGCAGCCCGAAATAAGCTTTGAATCGTCTCCGCCGATTCCCCCGACTGCTCCAGATGCAATACGTCTTGATCCATCATTTGAAGCTGTTCTTCGACTTCGTCCAAAAATACGCCTTTGAGCTCGGACATATACATCGGATTCATACCGCTGCCCCCTATACCCGAAGGATCTCTTCCAGTTTCAAAATGCTGACCAAGCCGGTTTCGGTACATCCGATCCCCTCAAAAAAGGAGCCGTTCACGCTTCCGATTCGTTCCGGGGGAGGCTGGATGTCCGCAAAGGTTGTGACTTGATTCACTTGATCCACGACGATCCCCACCATCTCCTCGGCATAATTTACCACAACAATGCGGGTTGTCTTCGTATGGGCCTCTTCCGGTAATCCAAAGCGATGGCGCAAGCCAATGATCGGGACAATGCTGCCCCGCAAATTAATGACACCGTTCAAATATGGCAAACTGTTAGGAACTTGGGTAATATCCTGCATTTTGATGATTTCATGTATTTCGTAAATGCTAATCGCATATCTTTCTTTTCCAATACCTACTTCGATATATTGCTCCTTCAGATTTTTTCCCATGAAAGTCACCTTCTTTATGTTCGGGGGTACAATCCCCATCTCGATGGATTAGGATCGTTTTAACCGAGTTCAACCCGTGGATTAGTTTATTTTGAAAATCATAACCGCTTGATTCAGTCCTTCCGCCAGCTGCGCTAGAGACTGGGCCGTAGACGCTGTTTCCTCGCTGCTGGCGGCCGACTCTTCGGTCGTTGCCGAGATGCTCTCAATCGACAACAGAACTTCAGAGGATTGAGCGGCCTGTTGTTCACTGGCGGCGGCAATTTCAGAGACCTTCTGGGCGGATTCATTGACCATGACTAGAATGCTGTCAAACGCTTCTCCGGTTTTTTGAGACGATACCACACCATCGCCCACAGCTTTTACACTTTGCTGGGTGTTTTCCTGCATTCCCTTAATAATGGAAGTGATCTGCTTGGTCGCTTCACTGCTGCGTTCGGCTAATTTGCGGACTTCATCGGCAACTACCGCAAAGCCCCTCCCCTGATCGCCGGCGCGAGCAGCTTCAATCGCCGCGTTCAAAGCAAGCAGATTCGTCTGGTCCGCAATATCGTCAATCACTTCAATGATTTCCCCGATCTTATTGGAGTCTTCCTCCAACTTAGACATTTGCTGATTGACCAAATTCATCCCGTCAATAGAAGATCGGACCACTTTCCCGCCTTCCTGTGCAATCCCCATGGTTTTGTTGGACAATTCCGAGGCTTGCTCTGCGCTTTGAGCCACTGAATTGATGGCTGTAGACAGCTCTTTAAACAATTCGGACATGGTTTGCGCCGCAGTGGCCTGGTTCGTGCTGCCGCTGGCGATCTCTTCTGTGGTGGCGGAAATTTGCTGTGCCGCTGCAGCCACGCTTTCCGCAGAAGCCAGAATGTTCCCTACGGTCGATCTTAAGCTCAGTACCATATCGTTAATGGACTGTGCCAAAATCCCGATCTCATCTTTGGTATGGATGTCCGTCGTTTCCCGCAGCTCTCCCTTGGCCACCTTTGTAACCAATTCGACGACCTTGTTAAGAGGACTGGATATAATACGGGAAATATAAATTCCTAATCCTATGCTGATTACAAATGAAATGATGATGACGGAGATCGTAATATATTGAGATAACGTATACATTTCGTTTGAAGCGGTATATGCTGATTCTGCAACTTTGACATTGATATTAATAACGGCTTCCAATGTATCGTCCAATCGGTCTCCGGATTTCACCAGTTCACCGGAGAGCAAAGCTCTAAATTCATCCTCCTTGTTGGCATAACTGAGCTGAATCGCTTGATCGAACAACTGGTTATACTCCCGCCATGCGGTATTGAATTCACTTACAGCCTGCTGCTGCTCCGAAGTTAAATTCCGTTGGCTGTATACATTGATTTTAGCTTCTATATCCTTCCTGAGCTCTTGGACTGAATTGTTGTATCGATCTTTGCCTTCCTTCGTATTCTCCCTACCTATATCGCGAATGGCCAGCCGCATCCCCTGATACGCCATTCTTGCTTCCGACATATTTTTTACAGGCTGAAGCCTTTCTTGATACATGTCTTCCATGCCGGCATTTAACGTCCTCATGTTCGACAACCCATAGAAACCAACACATGCTAAAATTATCGAAACCAGTATAAAAGCTGAAATCAATTTCACAGATGTTTTCAAATCATAAAACCACTTCATTATCATTCTCCTTATCCTGTTGACACGTTTTTTAACCCGTCCCTTAAAACATCACCTTTTCCATCATACACGCCTTTATAAGTGGTAAAGCTTTACTTTTAACGCTCATGCTTCCACCTCCTTTCAATAAAAAAATCCTCCCAAAACGGAAGGATCTTCATCTCATTTCGGTAACTGGCTGGCATAACCTATCCTATTTCGATATGTTTTAGCCCCTGTAGCTTTACGACCCTAATTTTCATTAGGTGTGCCTTTTCGATTGTTTTAAATGATGGGTGAATCATAAACTCCTTAATAGTACAATAGGATTCGTACAATTCGTGTTGTTCGAATGATAAGGAGGAGTATTTCATTTATGGAGCAACAATTGTTCCTGACCAATAAGGCTCTGGTTCTTGAAGAAAATAGCGCATCTTATTCGGATGATCAGATTGTTGCTATGTTTTTATCCACAACCCAACGTTCAGAATACACCATTAGAAATTACATGAGTGCGATACAGAAATTCAGACGCTTTATCGGAGATAAATCACTGAAGCACGTTACATGGAGGGAAATTGAGGTTTACAAAATGGGACTAATCAAAGGAATGCTTGATAACAAGCCTCACGCTCCTGCCACGATCGCTATTCATTTAGCGCCGCTGCGTTCCTTGTTTAAATGGGCTAGTGACCCTAATATCGGGATTTTTGACCATAATCCTACTACATCTGTTCGCAGTCCCAAAGTATCCGTTACCAGCAAAAATCATTATTTGACCAAACGAGAGGTCTTTGCATTACTAGAGCAGCTTAAACGACAAGGATTTCGAGATTATGTTATTGGACTATCCCTTGTATTACTGGGATTGAGAGTATCGGAATTAGTCTCTATAGAATGGGGACATTTCCATACCGACCCTGAAGAAACGACCATCTGGTTATCTGTAGTTAACGGAAAGGGTGGAAAACAGCGCGAAGTAAAAGTACCGGAGATGCTGTGGAACATGATTGTGGAATTTTATAATCAAGGTCAACAGGGAGGAATCCAACCTGCTCTTGATAAACGATTATTCCCATTTTCCGTAAGGCTTATCGAAAAAATTATTCAGAAAGCACGCGAACAATGTGAATTTGACAAGAAAGTAACTCCTCACTGGCTTAGACATACGAATGCAACCTTAGCTCTGCTCAATGGAGCTACATTGCAGCAGGTTCAAGAAAATCTTGGACATACACATATCAACACCACGCAACGATATCTTCATACCGTACAACAGATGAATAAAGCTGCACCTGATTACGTTGCAGACTACTTCAAAGATACATAATAGGTAAATAGAACTATCATTTGACAAAAATCTATTGTTAAAATAGTTTTTTAGGATTATAATACGCATGAAACAGCAGGAATTTTGTCGCAAATTATGTGGTTCATTCGAACAACACGAATTGTACGAATCCTATTTTTTGCCTTAAAACCCCAAAAATCAGTTCTAAATACCTACTTTTCGATGCGATGTATAATACTCCACAGCCGCCGGAAACCACGCGTTCATTATTTAGCCTATGCCTAACCCGCAGCGTCATTTTTCTATTTCTTATACCATAATACATGGAGGATTCGACAAAATTCTTCGAAACTCCTGTTATGATTAATCTTTTGCCGGACGAAATAAAATTGGAAATTGCTTTACACCAAATACGAACGGGCTTTGAATATAGGAAAGCGGAGCTTCGCTTACATATCGCATATCCTCCATCCGTTCCACCATGGTTCGCAAGGCAATTTGTCCTTCCAGCCTAGCAAGAGGGGCGCCCAAGCAGAAGTGAATGCCAAAACCAAACGAAAGATGAGCGTTCGGCCGCCGGTCAGCCATAAAAGCATCCGGTTCTGTAAATTTCGTTTCATCACGATTGGCCGAGGCTACCCAGGAAACCACCTGATCGCCTTTTTTGATCTGTTTACCGCCGATGTCTATGTCACGCGTTGCAACCCTGCCAATCGCCTGGATCGGCGGATAGAAACGAAGCACCTCTTCGATAAAGCCGTTAATTAGTTCAGGGTTCTCTCTTAACTGCCGTTGTATTGCAGTATCTTCTGTAAGGATACGGACCGCGTTCGTAACCAGATTGGTCGTTGTCTCGTTTCCTGCTGCCAAGAGCAAAATAGAAAAACCGAGTATCTCCTTATCCTTCAACTTCTGCCCTTCAATCTCGGCTGACAGAAGCAATGAAATCAGGTCTTCTTCCGGATCGCTGCGACGCTGTCTGACAATCTCCGCAAAATAAGCATTCAGCTCATGTATGGCCTTAGCCTTCTCCTCCATCACTTGATTAAATGCCTCGTCTGTATTCTCATCCGGGCCTTTTACAAGAATATCGGACCATGCTTTAAACAGCTTCCGATCCTGTACGGGAACCCCAAGCAATTCTGCAATAACGATAACAGGTAAAGGAATCGCAAGATCGTTCACCACATCCATGGCATCCCTTTCTTTAATCGAATCAATCAGTTCGTTTGTAATCCGTTGGATGCGGGGTGCCAAATCAGAAACGACCCTCGGAGTAAATGCTTTATTCAACAGCGCCCTTAGCTGCGTGTGCCGCGGCGGATCCATGGTTAAAATGGATTCCGTTCCCTTCCCCGTTAGTCCCCGATCTGAAGAAAAGGCTTCCGGATCCTTTAAAATGCGATGAACATCCTCATAACGAAACAAATCCCAGCAGCTGCGGCTTTCATCATAACGAACCGGTGTGGTTTGCCTTAGTTTGTTGTATATAGGGAATGGCTGCAGTCTTTTTGCCGTTGTATCCAATTCAGCCATGGGAATAATGTTCGCATACCGTTCCGCTTTGTTTATATCCATCGGCCTGATCTCCTTCATCATTTTGTCGCTCTTAAATTACCCAATTAACAGGAAATACATGATAAAACAAAGTAATCATCGGGACCGCCGTTAATTCCACTATGGTGTATTTTCCTTTATTTTCTAATCCCTGATCTCAAAAAAACCGATAAATAAAGCGTATATTCCGATGAAGCAATACTAAAGATGCAGCAGCAACCAAAACCAAGAGGAGTGTGGTCCATGAATCGCACGGAGGGCAGTACACAGGTATTAAATACGGATGCAGTGCTTGGCGCCCTGGAGAAGTCTCTAGCCATGATCGAATTCGATCCGGACGGAACCGTCCTTTGGGCTAACGACAACTTCGCGCAAACCATCGGTTATCTGACAAATGAGATGCCCGGCCTCAAACACAGGCAATTCTGTCTTCCCGATTTTGCGGCAGTCCCCGAATACGAGCATTTCTGGAACAACCTGCGTCAAGGCAATCATCATCAGTGAAAGATCCAAAGGGTAACCAAGGATGGGCGCTTGATATGGCTGGAAGCCACCTATATGCCGATTGTTCAGGATGGTCAGGTTAAGGCTGTGTTAAAGATCGCGACGGATATTACCATTCGCCAGCAGAATGCCGTGGCCAAAGTCATAGAGGAGCTTAATCATATGGCAGGAAATCTCCGCCATCGAGCAACGGAAGGCATCAATCGAAGCCAGGATTTGGTCGGGGCGATCAACCAAATCGTAACCGAGTCGGATGAGAACAAGTTCCTGGTACAGGCTCTGCAGCAGCAAGCCAACACCATCAACGGAATCGTTGACACCATCCGAAATATTGCAACGCAGACCAACCTGCTTGCGATCAATGCGGCCATTGAAGCCGCACACGCCGGCGAGTTCGGGCGCGGATTCAATATTGTCGCAACCGAAATTCGCAAACTGTCCAATCAGGTTCAAGAGGCAACGCAGGAGGTCCAGAACAATGTGGAGAAAATTACCGTTCAAGTGGGGACGATCGGCGCAAGCGTGAAGCGCTCGGAGCTCGCTATCGCAGATAGCAGGCAGCGGATCGAGCAAGCGCTTAACGCGTTTTCCGGCATCGGCGATGCCGCGCAGCAATTGGACCAACAAGCTAAGACCTTGGTAGAGCTGATCTAAGTCCGCTTCCGTTGAAAGAACTAATATATCCTATCAACGCAGCAGGCCGCCGGATGTCCGAAGGCCTGTTTTTTTGATTTTGAAAATGGCCCCCCAGCAAATGACTTCCTTTATTCTACATTACTTCCTTTCTGCAACATAAAAATGTGTTATATTATATTACATTAATACGAAAATATAATTTTTATGTCATTTATATTGACATAAATGAAAGATTTAATATAATCAAATTGTTACAAGTACATATCTATGTTATATTTTTTTACATTTTGTCCCTTATCAGAAAATTTATCAGAAAAAGGAGTGTGGCTTTCCTTGGCAGCAGGTAAACGCAGTTCGACAAATCGCACCACCCCAAAGACGATGAAGCTGAAAAAAGGAATCCCCCCGCTCTTACTGGCCTTATCCATACTTTCTTTCCCGGCACAGGGCATCACGGCTCAGAGCTGGACGGCCGACGAAGCCAAAACAGCTTACAAATCAGGAATCTTTGAGCACAATCTTTACGGCAGTGCCGAGGCTTCGATCTCCCGGGACCAGTTTATCGATTTGGTCATAAAATCGCTCGAAATGTCGGGGCAGGATTTCAAACCCTTGATGCCTGTGCCTTTCTCGGATGTTGCCGAGAATAAACCATTCCACTCCAGCATCGTAAAGGCCTATGCATCGGGTATCATTGACGGGTATCCGGGCGGCGTATTTCGTCCCGGCCAGCCGATCACTAAAGAAGAAGCGGCGATGGTCGTCGGGCGCGCGTTACAGCTGTCGGACGAGGCGGAGCCTTTCACTGATGTTGCGGATACCAGCCTCTTCGCAGGCAAAATCGGCTCGGTTGTCAAGGCAGGGGTATTGCATGGAGAAAGCGACAGCATGTTCGGCATGGGCAAGCAGATCTCCGTTGAGGAAGCGGCGGCCATCGCTCTGCGCATGTACAATAAACTGCCGTTCGTCCTTATAGACGCTACGATTCCCGAGCTGCATGCAGCAATGGAAGCCGGGAAAATAACCTCCCAAGACCTTGTACAGCTGTATCTTGACCGAATCGAAGAGTACGACGATCAAGGCCCAAAGCTCAATGCTATTCTCACCGTAAATCCAAATGCCCTGCATGAAGCTTCTCAGCTCGATGAGGAAAGAAAGCAGCATGGCTCCCGCGGACCGCTGCATGGCGTCCCGATCATCCTTAAGGACAATTACAATACAAAGGATTTGCCTACAACAGGCAGCTCCGCCACGCTGGACGGATTCACGCCTCAAGAGGATGCGTTCACCGTTGAAAGACTGCGCGCAGCAGGCGCCATCATCATAGCCAAGGCCAATTTACATGAAATGGCCATGTCCGGCACGACGGTCAGTTCCCTGGGAGGACAGACCCTTAATCCTTACGACTTAACAAGGACGCCAGGGGGATCAAGCGGCGGGACCGGAGCTTCAATAACCTCCAACTTTGCAGCGGCAGGTACAGGCACCGATACAGTAAACTCAATCCGATCCCCCGCTTCGGCCAACAACCTGGTCGGGATTCGGCCTACGAAAGGTCTGGTCAGCCTAAACGGCATTCTCCCGGTTTCCTTCACGCAGGATGCCGCAGGCCCGATTACCCGGACCGTGGAAGATGCCGCCATCCTGCTGGATGCGATGGCAGGCTTTGACGAGAAAGATCCGGCTACGCTCGCGGGCAAAGACCATATCCCGGTCTCTTATACGGATTCCCTTGATGAAAATGGATTAAAAGGAGCACGGATCGGAGTGATGCAGAATCTGTTCGGAACGGAGCCGGTTCATGAGGAAGTCAACCGCGTGACCCATGAGGCTATGGCCGAAATGCAGCAGCTGGGGGCGACGATGATTCCCATAACCATTCCGGGATTGGATGCGAACAAGCTCATCGGCGACATGGATGTGCAGAAGTACGAAATTAAAGAGGAATTAAACCGGTATTTCTCAGCAAACAATACACCGGTCAAGTCTCTTGAAGAATTCATCTCCAAAGGCTTGTTCGACAAGACGATCCAAAAAACGCTCGAGTCGGCTCAAGCGGTCGATTCTCCGCTGGAACAGCCGGACTATCTGGCAAGGCTTAAGCAAATGGAGGAGCTGAAGCAGCAAATTCTCAAGGTCATGACGGACAATAACTTGGATGTTCTATTTTACCCGCATCAAAAAAGACTGGTTGTCCCCGTAGGTGAATCGCAGGCGGACCGGAACGGAATTTTGGGAGCATTGACCGGATTTCCTGCTATTACATTCCAAGGCGGATTTTCTGCACCGAGCGAAACCGCACCGATCGGCGTACCCGTGGGGATCGAGTTCCTGGGCAAACCTTTCAGCGAGTCGACCTTGATCAAATTGGCCTACTCCTTCGAACAAGGCACCGATCATCGACAAGCTCCGTCTTCCACACCGGAGCTGAAATAAAGCCCTGCGATGAAATCGTGCACGTCCTTTAAAAATCGGGCATATTGAGGACAAATACGGTGTCATGCGGATGATGACCACCGATCCGCAGAAGTGCCAAGCCCAGCGCACATGAAATGGGACCAAATCCAATGACTTGGTCCCCGCTTGGTTATATGGCCTCCAGTCGGCCTTTTAACTCCATCCAATATTCAGCAGATAATTCTTGCTCCGCTAATTGACAAGCGGCTTTATACGCTTCAGGCGGAGCATATTTCTTCATACCTCCCAGCATTTCCACATTTTCGTAAATATTTTGAGCAGGGATCATAAATTTAAAATAGATCATTAATACATCCGGCGGGATTTCAGAACGGATCGCAATGGTCAAATTGATCAATTCCTCTTCCGTCAAACGGTCCCATAATACATTTTGCACATGAACCTCTTCCGTTTGCAGGTGATTCAAATACAAAGCCACAAATTCATTCAAAACCTGATTCCACTCGATTCCCAACTCTCGTCTTTCCTGAAGAGAAGAAGCCTTAATCTTCTGAATCCGCTTTTCCAATTCCACCAGAAGCTCTTCCGTATGCTGATGCTCTTTTTCCAGCCTTTCCGATAATTCAGGAGCAAATTTATCGACTAAGGGCTGGATATGAGCGTCTTCATGTACCGCATGTGCGTGAAGAATCACTGCAATGGGATCGAACACTTTCGCAAAAGCATCCAATTTCACTTCATCCTCAAAATTTAAAGCGCTCGCTTCGGCCGTCACAACACCCAAGGCATAACGCAGGCCTTTATGGACAGGTGTATACACTTCATATTTGGGCATATCTCTTTTCCTCCATTATGCTTTTTAAGGTTTTACAATAATCCCGCCTTGTTTTGTTCAAGCCACTCCGAAAGACTCTGTAGGGAAGGATTCAAGCCGCGGGAAGCTCCCGGGTCTCTCGCGCCAAGAAATACCTGTTCAAATTCACTAAAAAATTGAAACATGTTCCCCAAATCGTCTGCTCCCGGAAAACCAAAACTGCGATATACTTCTGCAGGCACGGCATGGTATCGCACTTCTTCCCCCAGCGCTTTGGCCAGCTCGGCTGCAATTTCTTCTCCGGTCAAATGCTCTCCCGCTACTCCTACATACTTGCCCGCGTATACCGAAGGGCCTCCTTTGAAAATGCCATATGTGCATTTGCCAATGTCTTCTGCAACGATTCCCGATATTTTCTTGGCGCCCATCGGGAGCGTAAACACCAGCTTTCCATCCTCTCCTCTTTTGGGCCCCATTCCGAAAAGAATGAAATTATCCCAGTAGAAGGAAGCAAGCAAAAAGGTCGTTGCCACCCCGGCATCAATAAAGAAGCGGTCGGCTTCTCCTTTGGCATCGAGATGCGGGACCTTATATTTTTCCATAAGGGTAGGCATACGATTGTCACTTAAAGGAATCCACTTTCTCGTATCCTCCAAAGTAGACCAAACCACATGCTTTACTCCGGCTTGCTTTGCGGCTTCGGCAATCAACCTGGCATGCTCCGTTTCTTTTTCCGGAGAGAAATGATTCCAGAAAAATGTAACCGCGAACACTCCATACGCACCTTCAAAGGCTTGATGTATACTGTCCGGCTGATCAAGGTCACCTGCAACCACCTCCGCCCCTAATTGAGCAAGCTGCAGGGCTTTGTCAGAACGGACGTCCCTTGTAACGGCCCGAACCGTAAATTCGCTGTCTTGATCCTGCAAAATGGCTCGAACCAATCCACCGCCTTGTGATCCTGTCGCTCCTAAGACAACAATGACTTTCTTTTGTGCCATGATACGACTCCTCCCTCTAATGCCACTCCCTTCATCATAGGTTATTAAATTAAAGTCACGTTTAAATCAACCTTAAAAAAATTTAAGCTTGCGAATAAAATCTTCACAAGCCTCTTTTGATCTTGCTATGATGAACATACTTAAGAAGGAAAGAACGAAAAGAACAATACGGAATTGACTGGCACAACATTTAGGTCCCGGATATGTTAGATTGAATACTTAAGACGACAATTAAAAATAGGTTAACCGGATCCTTGAAGAAAAGGTGAAGAGGAGAATCACGAGGTTAAAAGCAGCCAACCGCAAATGACTAGAGGTCATCCTTGCCTATTGAATAAATTCTGCAGCTTCTCATTTAGTTTATATCCCGCCCCGCGCACAGTCACAATATAAGGTACGGAATGAACATCATTTAATTTCTTTCTCAGATTGCTGACATGGACCATTACAGTCCTTGTATCACTTACACTGTCAACCCCCCAGACAAGCTCATATAATTCATCCAGGCTGTAAATTCTCCCGGGATGCCTCGATAATTGCACCAGCAGTTTAAACTCTCTGGCAGATAATACGACTGCCGTCCCTTGGACATGAACGGCCTGAGTCAATAAATTGATCTCGAGATGTCCATAGTGGATCGTCTCACTCGGATTGGGAGCAAAAGCTCGATGATCAACATGACCTGGCAGACTGCGTCTTAAATGGGCTTTCACTCTTGCCACCAGCTCGATCGGACTAAAAGGCTTGGTTAAATAATCATCTCCGCCGGCACTTAGCCCGATCACTTTATCTATATCTTCCGACTTACAGCTGATCAAAATGATGGGGACATTGGTGAATTTACGCAATTGATAGCACAACTCCACCCCATCTACATCAGGCATTAAGATATCTAAGATAATAAGGTCAGGCTTATGTTCTTTCACTTGAGGAATGACTTCACTTCCTTTGTCCAACGAGAGGATCTTATAGTTTTCGCGTTCTAAAAATAGACGTATCATGTCTATAATCTCAATTTGGTCGTCAACAATCATGATTTTTCGAGACAACATTTACCCCCCCCCCCCGCCCCAGCTATCGTTAATCGGCCATATGGCATCAACACACAATGACATTACATCACTTTACCCACCACTGAAGCCATCTCATTCCAAAAAATGCGGGAATGAGATCGCCAAACTTTATGGGTGTTTACTGCACTAAAGGACATCATTAGACCTCTAGTTTGTATAAATATTCATATTAGATTTTATTGATGCCCGTGCGGATCAGAATCATTGACCCTCTATGCGCCTGTAGTCAAACCAACTCAATGATGCCCCTGTCACCATCGACTTTGACAAGCTGCCCATCCTTGAGCAATTGGGTTGCATTGCCCGCCGCTACAACAGCCGGTATGCGGTATTCCCTTGCGATAATGGCAGAGTGTGAAAGCATCCCTCCGGAATCGGTGACCAGCGCCCCGATGCTTGGAAATAACATGGACCACACCGGGGAAGTGATGGGGCAAACCAACACATCTCCGGGTTGAATGCGATCAAACCCGGACTCGTCCTTGATGACCCGAACCTTGCCCGTGTATTGGCCGCTTGAGGCTGCGATGCCTTCTATGCGGTTCGCATTTTCGTGCATTTGACCGCTTTGCTGTGCCGCAAATATTTGTTCAAGACTCCAGAACACGGCACTGGCCGAGAAACGAGCCTCTTCCGGGAATGATGCCATCGAGGGCGGAGGAGACGGAGCAGTCCCATAGCTGGCCGGCCCCGGATGGGCAAGCACCCAGCTGTGTTCAGCTTGTCGGCGCTCCACGATTTCACGACCCGCAGTCCGATCATTCAATGCCGCCAAAACCTCTTCCCATTCCAGAAAAAATACATCGTCCAATCGATCCAACTGGCCTCGATTCACGAATCGGCGCCCCGCTTCCAAATAGGCGTATCGAAGCAGAGCAAGGGGAGCGTCCCGGTCATAAAATCCATGTTCTTCCCGTACTGGATACGCTTTCTCGGCACGGGCCAACGCCTTATGAAATCGGGTCCTGTCGGCCTCTGTTTTATCCTTCAAAATGGCATTCGCCTCGGCGAGTTGACTGCGGCGCTGCTCTTTCAACAAGTTCATAGCCTCATCGGGATTATAAATTAACTGCAATTGGTCTTTGAGCAGACGGAACAGGAGTTCGGGCGACTCGGCAACGGTCGGGAAGGTCAGCTCGTAACGTATGGCACGGCAGCCGAATTCATCCGTGTAATCGGCAAGCTTCTTCGCGAATTCCGGATAACAATGCTGTATATCCGATAACGACTTCCCGCTATTGATCTCTTGTACCAGCCCCGGCTTGCTTCGGACAAATTGAGCAAGCTTGGCTAGAGCTCTGGCAGGGGAGCTCGACATTTCCGACAGCCCGCTGAACATAAGCATCATTTTCGCTTCATCCCATCCCAGCAAATCCCGGCAGGCAAATGCGTATTCGGCAAGAATAAGCTGAATAGCTCCATTTACCATCATGTGCCGCTCCACGCACTCTTCGAGAAATTGCCGCACGTCCATAAAATGCTGAATCCATTGTTCGTCTGAGAGGTTCTTCAAGCTCACGGCGTCAAGCTGCTTGCTGCGGCGGATAAACGACGGCTTCCATTCCGCGTACCATTCATCTATGAATTGCCCGGCTTTATCTTCACGTACCGCCCGTACCGAACCCTTGATCCGCGACTTCAGTTGAGGAACGACGCGTATCAGAAGCGGAACCAGCCAGGCAGGAGGTGCTTTCCTGTCCTTCCCTCCGAGCGGTACCGTCCGTTGATAAAGCCATCCGCCGATGTCTCTCTGCTCCAATGTCTCGATAAAAAGAGACATCTCGTCGCACATCCGGCGAAATGCGCGATTAACGACCGGCACAAACGCTGACCTGGTAGCAGGCGAAACCGGATCGGGATAATGACTTTCTTCTCTTTCCCAGTAGCCTGCGGGAGGATCTATCGGTACCGGGATCATGGCTTTGGGTTCATGTTGACCTTGGCTTAACGTCGTGATCGGACGCGCTTGCAGCAAATACAAATGGCCGTTCTGAATAGCCCACTCCATATCTTGCGGTTCGCCAAAGTAGGCTTCCGCCCGGCGTGCCAGTTCGGCGACTTGAAGCACTTGTTCCGCTCCGATCGCCTGCTCCGGTGTACTATCTGCGACCGCTTCGTTACCGCGCACTTTCCACTCATCAGGCGACGCTTGCCCGGAAACCAGTCGTTCCCCCAAACCGCGAACGGCGCTGACTATCGTCTCATTGCGATCGCCTGTAACCGGATTCACAGTAAACGCCACGCCGGCAACATCGGCCTCAATAAGCGGTTGGATGAGTATGGCCATGCGTCCGGACATGATTTGCTTTGCGGTACGGTATTGTAGAATGTGTTCACTGAATGCCGAGGCCCAGCACTTTCGAATCGCTTCCTCAATCGCCTCATATCCCCGCAGCCCCAAAAACGTATCGTATTGGCCTGCGAAGGAAGCCCCTTCGAGGTCTTCGGCAACGCCGGAGGAGCGGATGGCTACAGGCTGATCCTTATATGGAGCCAATGCTTGACGCAGCTCCTCCACCAGGTCGGAGTCCAACGGACGCGATATCACCGCATTTCGCACCTCGGCCCCCTCTTTTCCCATGGAAATGCCGGACATATGGCGAGCGAATGCATCCGTCGTCACGACGATCCCAGCCGGAACCGGGAATCCGTCCTGAAGCATTGCTGCAAGGTTGGCGGCCTTAGCACCCGCCTTTTCGACGATCTTGCAGTCCTGATCGTTTAAGCTGCATACAAATTTCCGCGCATTTACAGCCATACTCGGCGTATTGAACGATTCCTCTTTTTTCAATATACTCATTCCCTTCTCATGGAATATGCTTAAGTATCCCTTGCGAAAGCTTTTAAATATTGAATTTGAGCCTGAATCCCCGCGGTTGCCGTCAAAATAATCTCAGGTCCACTCATTCCGTAACGGGAGTGAAATTCTACCCATGAAGTTGCGCTCACCAACAAGCGAATGATGGAACATGAAGCGCTTCGGATGTCTTCAGGAACATCGGGTACAGCTTCCTTCACCAACCGTGTGATCCACTCATCGCGATAACGGCTTTGCGGGTGCACTTCCTTGATTTGCATTACAGAAAGCGCTATAAACAGCGCTTTGATCTTGGGTAAATACTCCAAGAAATGCGGGATCGTCCGTTCAACCCAAGCAGATAATTCTTCCAACGAATCGACATAAGGCGGAGCGACAGAAGAAATCTGCCTCATGCCCCAGTCACGGTACCCCTGAACAAGCGCCTCTCTTGAAGGAAAATGCCGATAGACGGACGCATAGGAAACACCGGCTAATTTCGCTACTTTCTGAATGGTAAAGTTGTGAATGCGCCCCTGCAAAATTAATTCTTCAACGGCGGCCATAATCGCTTCACCGGTCATCTCTTGCTGTTGTCGGCGCAACGGACTATCGTATGTTCGTTTTGGAGACTGTTTTTTTGTCATGTTGTTTCACGCCCATTTTAATTCAGTATATAAATTCTATATCGAATAAATATAATATATATTTAAAAAAATCACTTCGTCAATAGGCTCAGGAAAGTTTTTCTAGAAAGGCGATGGCTTAAAAAGGGAGCCAAAGAACGAGTGACCTCATCCTTTGGCTCCCTTGTTTCAATTTACGACCGCTATAAAACGATGGTGAGCGGATAACTTCCCGGTTAACTCTTCATTACCACACGTTTCCATTGTTTCGGGCAATTCCCACATTAATTTCTCATTCATGATTTCCGTTTCAAACTAACCGTGAACTGCACTCCACATGTGACGAGTAACCAGTGAGAACAAACGATGGAGTGGTAATATTCGTTGAATCTAAGGCAACTGCCGAAATTTTTTGGCGGTGCTTCTTTATGGAACTTCTCTTTTCTCAATGCCATACGGTGTGGCGATAGCCCTACGAATACTACTAGCTGCTGATTTTCTTCCTTTATACACAAAGAAAACCCCAATCTTTTATGATTGAGGCTTGTCTTTTTTTGACTGAACTGTTTCGATATGAATTTTTGCTTGAATATCTTGACTAGCAGTTGCAACTTCTGGAACTGAAACAACAGGGTTAAGTGCATTATAAATTAACTCAATATTTGTACCCATACTAATTCTTTGGCCTGACTGATATCTATCTAAATACGCTTGTGCTTGACCAATAATTTCATTTAGATCTCTCTTAATTATATCAGAAATTGTTGTATAGTACGGATCTCCCTTTGTGTGAAATTTTTCAAGGAAAGACTTTTTTATGGGAAACATCTTAATGTAATGTAATCCGTGAATTCGATTAGAACGTGTCGTTGGTCTTGGGGGTAGAGGAAAATACTGGTCTTTAGGTATGTAACTGGCTATATTTGACCTAAAAGGAATAGCGAAATCATGTCTATTTCCTTTATACTTCAATCTTAGAATGATTAAGTATGGTCGGTTATCATCTTTCTCCAATATTTCCGAGTCTAGCGGACGGAATGTTTGGAAAAAACTATCCGATATAGATGTTAATTTCATGTTTCCTCCCCACGAAAAAACCCCTCCGCGTAAACAGAGGGATTTTCCTTCATACACGTGAGTAATATTCTCGATTTAATCTCTCCGTTACTCTCGGGGAGAAAACATACAAGTGGATGATATTCTACATTTTAATGTCCCTGTCATCCACAGAGGACTGACATACAAGTGAGTAATATTCGATCCGTTACTCTCGGTACACTTATTATTTTAGAATTACCATACATAAATGTCAACGTATATATTGATTCTTTTCCTGAAAAGAAACGAAATCACAAGGTTATTTTTTAGGATTTCTTGCCGTAAAAATGGGACATAAAAGAGGCGATAACAGTGAACTTTATTGATTTTTCCCGCTCCTAACTATCAGCGCCACAGATTCCACATGGGATGAGTGCTGACGGTAGATAATAATAAACCGAGATGTTACAGTATTCGCCCGACTTTAACATCTTAAACAACGGATTAACCCCCTGAGTTTGGACACATGCTCACCCTTACTCATCTAGGCTTGGTTTCTTAAGTTTGGGATCGGTTTAATCAGGTTCTGCTCATAGAATTGGTCTGGCGACATATCCCGGATGCTGGAATGGATTCGCCGCTCATTGTAGAATCGAATGAACTCGGTGACTGCTTCGTAGGCTTCGCTGTAGGACTCAAAATCATATCGAGCTAAACTGGATCGTCTACACTTAGTTGGACAATAAAAATGAGGGCTTGTAGAATAAACCTATCATCCTAAGGAGCGGATCTCTACAATGCCAAAACAACAACGACGTACCTTTACAGCAGAATTCAAAAAACAAATGGTAGAACTCTATGAAAACGGAAAATCCAGAGCAGCGATCGTGGAGGAATATGACCTCACAGCCTCCGCTTTAGACCGCTGGATCAAACAAGCCCAAACAACGGGTTCCTTCAAGGAGAAGGACAATCGCTCCTCCGAAGACAATGAACTGATTGCCTTGCGAAAGGAGAACCAGCGTCTGAAAATGGAGGTGGATATTTTAAAGCAAGCCGCGCTGATCATGAGACGAAAGTAGCTATCATCCAGAACAACCGTGATAAATACTCGGTATCAGCAATGTGCGACGTCCTGCAAATCGCAAGAAGTACGTTTTACTATGAAGCGAAAACGAGCGAAGACGATGTCGCCGAAGTGATTGCGGACATTTTCCATAAGAATCGAAAAGCTTACGGTACACGCAAGATTAAAGTCAAGCTCCAGGAACGTGGTTTCGTCGTCTCCAGACGTCGGATTGGCCGGATCATGAAAGAGCAGGGACTTGTTTCTATGTACACCGTGTCGCAATATAAACCCCTTAAGTCCGCGTGTAATGAAGCGTCTACAGCCAATACGCTGAATCGCGAATTCGATCAAACGGTGGCTAAACGAGTCGTTGTCAGCGATCTGACGTATGTGAAAGTTCAGAACCGGTGGCATTACATTTGTGTACTTATCGACCTGTTCAATCGAGAGATCATCGGCCATAGTGTAGGCCCTCATAAGGATGCCGTGTTGGTTTCTCGTGCCTCTGCAACGGTTCAGGGTGATTTATCTCAGATTCGTGCCTTACCTTGTGATCAATGACAAAGTATTACGAAGATAAACTTCTATTAATAGACGAAAACAGCTTTTTCCTGGAAGGAAGTTGGTAAGATACCCAACCTGCGGAAATTAATAGGATGGTACAGAGGCTGAAGGCAAACAGATGGCTTCCAAAGGCTTCGTAGCCCCAGCCACCCAAGAAAGTGCCAATGGCTGCTCCTGCCTGGTGACCAAGATAGGCCCAGCCATATAATAAGCCTACCAATCGGACTCCATATAAATCCCCAAGGATAGCGGAGGTCAGAGCGATGCTACCCGCCCAAACTAATCCACCCGTTGCTGCGACCAGATAAAGCTGCCAAGGCTCCATTACTAATACAAGACCTAAAAACCCAAGTCCTCTCACCCCATAGATCAATAGCAGGAGATTTTTTCTCTCATAGCGATCGGCCATAGAGCCTAAAACTACCGAACTGAAAATGGCAACAAAGCCAACCAATCCGACGCTGAAGGAAGCGGTTTTAGATCCAAATGAATGATCCATCAGCATGGGAACAGCATGCGTACCCAAGAGATTCATACTAAAACCGCACGTGAAAAGGCCGAAGACGAGATACCAAAACGGCCGCGTTCGTATAGCTTCTTTAAAAGTCATCGTTTCATGTGCATCTTTGGACACTTTCTGTGTTGCGCTCCCACCTTGGTCCGTGCCCTCAGGAGTTTGGTCTCTCATGATCCATATCGCTAATGGAACAACCAGCAAAAGGAACACAACACCCAAAAGCAGCAGGGTGTTCTGCCAGGTTATCGCTTCGATCAACAGGGTAGCAACAGGATTCATAATCGCAATACCGGCCATGGATCCCGTAGAAAGAAAGAAAAGAGCTTTCCCGCGCTGCCGTGTAAACCATCGGCTAATAATAGGCGTCATAGCAACCGGACTTGCAAAGGAGAGACCGAGAGAAAGCAAGATCCCGAATGCCGCTGTAAATTGGTATATATCTTTGGCTGCAATCGTCCATAGGATAGAGATCTCTATCATGAAAACCCCCGCTAGTAGGACAAGTCTCGTGCTATATTGGGTGGATAGGAATCCGGCCAGCGGCATGCCAAGGCCATAAAATATCATACTGATGGAAATAATCACGGAAAGCGCGGTCCTCGTGATTTCAAGATCCTTCATCATAGGAACGAAAAAAGGGCCGATGCCCAATCTCATGCCCACGGTAAGCAGTGTAATAAATGTACTTGCCGCAACAATATTCCAGCCAAAATACCATTTCGCTCCCTCTTTCAACTCCCCTCACCCCTTCGTAATATATTCTATTTTGCAATGTTGTTTCCCTGATCCAGCGAAGTCAAAATACTGTACATCGTACTGAGAACAGGAACTTGTATTCCATGGATATGAGCTTTGCGAACGAAATAGCCGCAAAGGGATTCCACTTCCATTGCCCTGCCGGATTCCAGATCCTGTAACATCGAGGTCTTATGATGTCTTACTGCTTCCCCCTGGGGAAAAATACGGTCAATTACCTTTTGGCGAATTTCTATTCCTTCTGCCCGGGCGATTTCGACAGCCTCATGCAGTGCTTTTTGTGCAGTCGCATGCAATGGCGGGTGGTCCAAGATGTCTGCTATCGTAGCCCTCGCTGCCGCTGATAAAGGATTAAAGGTTACATTCCACAAGAGCTTGTCCCATTTCCGTTCGAGAATTGAATCCGAAAGCCTGCAGTCGATGCCTGTGCTTTGAAATAGGTCAGCCGTGTATGCTGCTTTATCCTTGCTGGACGAAGTCATCGCGCCGATCACGAGGGAATACGTACCCTCCTGCCTGATCACCCCCGGTTTATCCACTCGCGAGGTAATATAAGCCGAGCCGGCAAGCACGCGATCTTCTCCAAAAATTCCGGTGAGAACCTCTTCATTATCAACCCCGTTTTGCACCGTAAGAATGATAGAATCCATTTTCAAAAACGGGCTAACAGCCTCTGCCATTTGCCGGGTATCCGTAGACTTCACAGAAAAGAGCAGCAAGTCGGCATCCCTCACATCTGCCATGTCATCGGTAAATGTGCCGTACACTTGAAACGAGTTTAAGCCGGAGTGAATAAACAGCCCGTCCTTCTTCATTGCCTGCAGATGGTTTCCCCTCGCTAAAAACGTTACGCGATGCCCCGCGTTCCTCAGGACAGCTCCAAAGAATCCGCCAACTGCACCTGCTCCTATTACAGCAATATGCATTTCTTATCCTCCTCTATAAAAGAAAACCCATGTTTTACATAGGCTTAATGGCCATAAGATATCCGATTCCAGCCAGTCCGACGAATATAAAAACAGCCATACACCAGCTTTGTGTCCATTCTTTTTCTGGCATAGATCTTGTCCGGTTTCCGTGACATTGTTCATGCCGCGAATCAGGATTTTCTTCATGAGATAAAACATCAAAAAAATAAGCATCGAAATTAACATCCATGGCTGCATGAGATAATCGAATGAGGTAGCAAAGAAAAAAGCCACCCCTGTCAACCAGATCACAATATCCGCTGTCCTATCCGATCTTTCTGTACGTATATCGAAATTTTTTCGTTCGCTCTGCATCCTTTAATCGGGGAATGATGAAGAATTCCGATAATTTATCAAAAATAGCCAATAAATGCAACGATGAGAAAAGATAGTACATATCCAACAACTTTTATTTTTTAATGTCGACCCTTTAGTTCAAAGTGAATTTTTGTTCAATCAAGCATTGCTTGACCGAAGTTCTCCTCGGCCCGCTATATTGCTGCAATACTCGCTCCGACCATGTCTGAATCTGATTGTTTGAATCCCGATGTTCATAATAAGTCTTCATTATCTGATCATATTCCCGGATGGAACGCTCTGTTTTTTCTTGATCATAACGGTCGTAGTGTAAAATGTCATCCAAGGAAGAACGGGGTTTTCTATCCGGCAGGCGCTCCGGATCAGGGTATCCGATGCACATGCCAAAGATAGGATAGGTGTAGCTGGGCAGCTCCAATAGGTCCATCATTTTCTGCATATTGTTCCTGATGCCCCTACATAAACCCCGCCTAATCCGGCCAGTTCCGCCGCCGCCAAAAAATTTTGAGCAAGGATGGCGGTATAGACGGTGCTCACGATAAAAGACTCGATATAATTCATTTTAAACTCTTTTCCTTCCAACTCCCCGGCTGCTTTTAACCGATGAAGATCACCGCAGAAGACGAGGAATACAGGGGCTTCCGCTACATGCTTCTGGTTGCCGGTGATCCCGGATATCCTGTTCCGTTTTTCTTTATCCTCTATTTTAATAATGGAGTAGGCTTAAAGATTGCTTGAGGTTGATGCCGTCTGCGCCACCGAAATCAAATTCCTTAAGAGCCTATCCGGGATGTCTTGAGATGTGAAATGACGGACCGAGCGATGGTTAGCAAGAAGTTTAAGATATCGATATCCTTCATCTTTCATCACCCTTTCCTTTTCATCCATTTAAAAATCCCCGTGGCGTGAGAAATGCACGTTTGGTTATCATCAAACAACTGAGCCTCAACCGTCACTAAACCTCCCCCAAGGTTTATGATTTTTCCTACACTCAGGATTGTCCCCTGATTGACCGCCTTTAGGAAATTAACGTTCAAATTGACCGTGACGGCAGGTGATCCTTCCGTGACTGTGCGAACCGTCATTCCCATGGTTGTATCCAAAATGGAGGCATAGGCTCCACCGTGTACGTTTGATGCCGCATTGAAAAGCTCTTCTCGTATATCCAGTTTTAACTGAACTTCACCTGCTTCTAAATGATGAAGCTGAAAACCTAAAAGATTCCAAAATGGACTTTGTTTAAACGTTTCCGCTATTCCTAAAAAAAATGGATCCTCTTTCCAACCCATCAGGCATCTCCCTTTCTCGTAACGGTAAACTCATCGTTTGTTTTCGCGTAGCTTCTGGCGAGTCTGCCCACTGCTTTTAATTTATTATGATCGATCTTATAGGGCGCTACATAGACGTCTTCCGATATGTGAAAACCTATGACTTCTCCGATAACGAGAGTAAAATCGCCACCCAGGGATACGAGCTGATGCAGCCGGCATTCCATGGCTGTTTTTGCTTCTTTTACCCGTGGCGGTTTCACCATGAGGGATTTTTCCGGCGTTAAGCCAACCCGTTCAAACTCATCAACTTTAGCTGCATATTCCGTTGCACTCTGCTCCATTTGCTCGACCAATTCCTCAGTCACCGTATTGATCACAAACTCTCCTGTGGATTCGATGTTTAACAGGGTATCCTTTTTACGGTCCTTATGACTGCCAATGGATATGCATACTAATGGAGGTTCACTGGATATCGGAGAAAAAAAACTAAAGGGTGCCAAATTGAGTACACCCTCATCGCTTTGGGTAGAGATCCAGGCAATCGGTCGCGGAACCACGGTCCCGATAAGGAGTTTATAGATATCTTTTCGAGCTAAATCCAACGTCTTGATATACATGACTGGACCCTACCAATCCACCGAAACCAATTTAAGCTGGGGAGAAACTTCAAATTCTGCTTCTACCATTCCTCTTAAATCGTTAACGGTCAGATCATTATCCATTTCAATAAGAACCATCTTGTTATCGACGAATTCAAAAACAGCTTTCTCGGTAACCACCATATCCGCTTTTCTTACTCCGCTACTCGGATAGGTCAATTTTTTCACAAGTTTCTTTTCGCCGTTTTTCGATTGAAGGGATAAGCCAAGGACGACTTTCTTTACCCCCATCACCAGATCCATAGCTCCTCCAACCCCTAGAATATCTTGGCCGGGTACAGCCCAGTTCGCCAGCTCACCTGTTTGGTCGACCTGTAAGGCACCAAGCAGCGCTACATCAATATGACCGCCGCGAATCATAGCAAAAGCATCTGCACTGTCAAAAATGGAGGCACCAGGCAATGTAGTGATAGGGAGCTTGCTGGCGTTAATCAGATCCATATCGATTTCTTCCTCAGAAGGGGTAGGTCCCATACCAAGAAGACCATTTTCGGATTGCAGATAAACATTTTTTCCTTCTTCGATATAGTCCGGAACAAGCGTCGGAATCCCTACTCCAAGATTGACGATTTGCCCTTCTTCTAATTCCTGCGCTAATCTTCTGGCAATTTTTATTCGATCTGGTGCAATTGTTTTTGACATCGTTCTTACCCTCCTTGAAAAATTTTACGGCTTAATCCCTACTCCCCTTGAAATTGAGGAGAACGCTTTTCCAGGAAAACCTGGATTCCTTCTTTATGATCTTCCGTCGTTCCCATGACGGACTGTGTGCTTCGCTCCAAATCCAAAAACACAGGCAAATCGGCATAAAGCGAGCGATTCGTCATCTTTTTAAGAAGTCCATAGGAACGGATAGGTCCATCAGCAAGCTTCCTGGCGTAATCTATCGCTTCCTGTTTGAATTGCTCCGCCGGATAAACGCGGTTTACTAAACCCCATTCCTTCGCCTGTACCGCATCAAACGGTTGTGCATGGAACAATAATTCCTTTGCCCGATAAGCTCCAAGCGATTGTGCGAGGAAAAAGAGGGCCCCACCGTCGGAGATGAGTCCAACCTTGGAAAAACTTAAAACAAACTTAGCATCGTCCGCCGCTATAATCTGATCACAGGCCAAGGCGACACTAACCCCTAATCCTGCAGAAAAACCATGAACAGCGGCTATAATCGGCTTTTCCAATTCGGTCATGGCCAGGATTAAATCGTTCATCGCTCCTAAATAATCAAACCGGGAGACTGGAGTCCGTTTCCCCATTGCTTTGATATCCCCGCCTGAACAAAAAGAACGTCCCGCTCCAGTTATAAGCACTACTTTTATTTCTTTGTTTATTTTTGCTAAATTAATAGCTTCCATTAGTCCATCCCGCATGTCAGGACTAATTGCATTTAAAGCTTCGGGTCGATTGAGGACAACATAGAGAACCTTTCCATTGGTCTCGATCATGACATCCTTATACATATTGGTTACTTCAACCTTTCTAGATCACATAACGACCGTCTTTTTTTGTATATTTGCTCAATACTACATAGTCAACATAGGCATGGGGAGTTCTGATTTCTTCCGGATTGAGTTCTCCCTGTTCTACGATCTCATCTACTTCCGCGATCACTATTTTGCCGGCAGTTGCCATTGCAGCGTTAAAGTTTAGAGCCGTTTTGTAATAAACTAGATTCCCCAATTTATCTGCTTTATGGGCTTTTATCAAAGATACATCCGCCTTTAATGCTTTTTGGAATACAAAAAGCTCACCATCGATCTCTCTATGATCCTTTCCTTCTGCCAGCTTTGTCCCAAGCGAAGTCCTGGTATAAAATCCTCCGATTCCAGCACCCCCAGCCCTCATCGCTTCAGCTAAAGAACCTTGTGGAATCAGCTCAATTTCAAGTTCTCCTTTTTTCCAAGCTTCAACGGCATCCCGGTTGGTAGTAAAATAAGAACCAATAGCTTTGCGAATATGTCCAGTTTGAAGAAGTCTACCTAAAAATTTCCCTGGCTCTCCTAGGTTATTACTAATGATGGTTAATTCTCGCGCTGAATGTTTAATCAATTCGTCCACCAGGGTAAGGGGGGCTCCCGATAATCCAAAACCTCCTACCATAAGGGTATCCCCTTGTCTAACCAGCTTCACAGCTTCTTCAGGTGTCAATATTTTTTTCACATTCCTCATCCTTTCTGCTCCTTATTTATCCAATAAAAAGCTACAATTCCATGTCACTTGCCAAATGTTTCCTTTTATTCTTAAATCCGCTTATAATACTGATGACTAAGATGATTATACCAATGCTCATCAGAGTCCCTGATATGGGTCGTTGGAAAAAGATCATCAGACCATTTCGAGACGTTGCAAGGGACTGAAGAAATGAGGATTCAATTTGCGAACCCAACACAAAGGTTAACACGGTCGCTGCCATTGGAATATCCAACTTCTTCATAAAATAACCCACAACACCAAAGAAGATCATCATTCCTACATCCCATAAACTATTATTAATGCTATATGTTCCCACCATAGTAAGCATTAAAATCAGAGGAAATAAGAGTTTATAAGGAATGGTAGCCACTTTTGCCCATACTTTTGCCAAAGGAAGATTGAATATCAATAGAATTAAATTCCCGATGAACATACTAGCAATAACCCCCCAAACAAAATCAGGGTTATTTTGAAAAAGTGCGGGACCGGGAGTTAAGCCATGCATCATAAAAGCACCTAATATGACAGCCACAGTAGGAGAGCTTGGAATCCCAAGAGTAAATAATGGAATTAGAGCAGCTCCACTATGTGCGTTATTTGCTGTTTCGGGACCAGCTACCCCCTCAATAGCTCCCTTACCGAACCGGGAAGGATCCTTTGATAATTTTCTTTCCAGTGAATAAGAAATAAGCGAGGCAATGACTGCATTAGCTCCGGGAATCAACCCGATAATCATGCCTATACTTGTACCTCGGCCAATAGATTTTAGTGTCGGTTTCCATTCCTCTCGTCTAGGTAAAAGGCCGTGGATTTCTGCAGGCGTGTCCATTTTCATTTTATTTTCTGCGTTTAGTAGAATCTCGGATATTCCAAACAGCCCCATGGCAAGTATTACAAAATCGATCCCTTCCATTAATCTCATTTGCCCAAATGTAAATCGAATCTCGCCGGAAATGGGATCCATTCCAATAAAGGCTAAAAGTAAACCTAAGAAAGCCGCAATTAATCCTCTTATGATCGATTTGCCCATCAGTCCAACTAACAAAAGCAACCCCAGAAGCATAAGGGCAAAATACTCAGGCGGCCCAAATTTTAATGCGAATCTAGCCAGTGGAGGTCCTAAAAGGGTTAGAGCAATAACAGCCACTACTCCTCCAATAAAAGAACCAATAGCTGCAACTCCCAAGGCTGTACCCGCACGTCCTTGTTTGGCTAGCTGATGGCCATCAATACAAGTAACTACAGACGCAGATTCTCCTGGAGTGTTAATGAGAACCGAAGTAATCGTTCCTCCATACATTGAGCCATAAAATATTCCAGCCAGCATAATAATGGCAGAAACAGGTTCCATACCGTATGTTATTGGAATTAAAAGTGCTGTTCCGGCCACTGGACCGAGTCCGGGTAATACTCCTACGAACATACCGATAGATACGCCAATGAAACAATATAGAAGATTCCAAAGCGTGAGTGCATGACTAAATCCATTGAGCAACAAATGTATTGATTCCATACATCCCCCTCCTTACCAACCCAGTCCATTTACTGGCAACGCTACGTGCAGTACAGAACCAAATACCCAAAATAATAGAATGGATACCCCCGCAGAAATCCCTAAATTGGAATACCATTTATATTCCTTATACAATAAGGCAAATAAGAAGATCGTACTTGTCAAAACAAATCCTAAAAATGATACTAAAAGGATATAAACAACCATAGACAGCAAAATAAAACCAATGTTTTTAAGAGCTGTTCCATTGGGCAGTTTTTCTCCTTCTTCACCATCGGCTTTTAGTGATTCAAAGATATATAACAAACATAGGATTAACAATATGACGCAAATCCAAATTGGAAAAAAGCCAGGTCCAGGTCCTAATGATCCTGTATAGGCATAATCTAGTGATTGAACCAAAAATACAAGGGTAAAGAACATCATGAAGATTCCGGCCCACACACCTGCATTAAACCTTTTCACGTTTACACCGTCCTCTCTGACAAAATGGAGAGATTGAATGGGGTATACAGTTTTTAATGTACACCCCACCCCAATATAATCTCTATTACTTAACCAAACCAACCTGTTTTAAGACTTTTCCACTAAGTTCAAAGCTATCAGAAATATCCTTTTGGAATTCTTCCGGGCCTGCATAGGTAGGATCGATTCCTAATTTATTAAATTGTTCAATAACAGCTGGATCTTCAAGTGATTTTTTAAATGCATCATGCAAAATGGTTACGACTTCTTTAGGAGTGCCTTTAGGTGCAAGCAAACCGGTATAAACATCCAAGCCAGCATCCAATCCTTTATCCTTTGCTAAAGGGGTATCCTTGTAAGCATCTACTTTTCTAGTTCCAATGTTCACTAATGGTCGAACTTCACCTGCATCAATTTGCGCCTTTGCCTCATGAACTTGAACTGCTGCTCCCTGAACATGTCCACCCATTAAAGCTGTAACAGCAGGAGCGGCGCCTTCAAACGGTACGTTTTTTGTTTGAACTCCTGCAGCGAAAGATACCGCTTCCATAGCAAGGTGAGCTGTTCCGCCTGCATTTGCTGATCCGTATGTGAATACACCAGGATTTTTCTTTGCATAGTCTAGCCATTCCTCAAAGGTTTTCCATGGCGCATCCTTCTTGACAACTAATACCTGCGGAGTGGAAACGGCACGAATAATCGGTTCAAAACTATCATGACTATAAATTGTTTTACCGAAGTGAGGCTGTATGGAGGTTCCCGTTGTTGTAACCATAATCAATTTATAACCATCCGGTTTAGAATTAAATACTTCTGTGATTCCTACGGTTGAAGCGCCACCAGGCTTATTTACAACTACAACAGATTGCCCGTTTGGCAAATATTTGCTTGCTACACTTGCCAAGGCACGAGCAGCTGTGTCGGTACCTCCGCCAGGAGCATATGGTACAACAATCTCGATTGCTTTTGATGGAAAGTCACTCTGGGCTTGTCCTTGCTCCGCTTTTGTATCGGTAGGTTTGGCTTCTGAATTAGAAGAAGATTGAGAGCATCCCCCTACAACCAAGGAAAAGATTAATGTGGACAATAAGAACAATTTTTTCATTTTTTATCCCCCTTTTAATTTGTTTTTATTGTATAAGGCAGATCTTTAAGGTCCACCTTTTACATACAAAACTTGACCTGTTATAAAGCTTGCTTCTTCTGAAGCTAAAAACAAAACCGCATTGGCAACATCTATTGGTTTTCCTGATCGTCCTAGAGCAATGGTAGATACCCTTTTTTGAACCCATTCTTCAAAAGGGACTCCCACTCTTTCTGCGGTGTTTCGTGTCATTTGGGTTTCAATAAAACCTGGTGCAACCGCATTCACATTTATTCCAAAACCGCCTAGTTCAATTGCAAGAGTTTTAGTAAATCCTTGAATACCTGCCTTGGCTGTGGCATAGTTTGCCTGACCTCGGTTTCCTAATGCTGATGTCGATGAAAGGTTTATTATTTTTCCATATTTTTGTTTAACCATATAGGACTGAGCTGTTTGACTGCAAATAAACATTCCGTTCAAATGGATATTCAGTACAGTATTCCAATCACTGTCGGTCATTTTATGAATCAAATTATCCCGAATTACGCCAGCATTGTTTACCAGAATATCGAGGTGACCATGTTTTTGGACGATAGATGCCATATGATGTTCAACTTGCTCTCGATTGGTTACATCTCCCACGAGCGGATAAACACACAGGCCTTGCTGCAAAAACTCGTCACAAGCGGCATGTACCAGATCCTCACGGATTTCCATCACATAAACGATGGCGCCCTCTTGAGCCAAACGCCTTGCTGTCTCCCGGCCAATGCCCTGGCCTCCTCCGGTTACCACACCCACTTTATCTTTTAGGCGTGCCATACTTTCCCCTCTCCCTAAACCTGCATATTTTCTACAATGGTTGTAATGCCTTGTCCACCGCCAATGCACAGGGTAACAAGTCCGTACTTTTCGCCGCGGCGCTCCATTTCATGCAAAAGCTTTGTCATTAGGATAGCACCGGTTCCTCCAATCGGATGTCCCAAGGCAATTGCCCCGCCATTCACATTCACTCGATCCAGGTTCATATTCAGTTCCTTAATAACTGCTAACGCTTGAGCGGCAAAAGCTTCATTCAGTTCGATTAGCCCGATATCATCAAGCGACAGGCCGGCCATCTTCAACGCTTTTTGCGTGGCAGGTACAGGTCCTATCCCCATGATTTCCGGAGAGACCCCGGATACGGCTTGGGCTAAAATCTTGGCCTTCGGCTTCAATCCATATTTTTGAGCAGATTCCTCCGACATCAATAAAACCGCACTAGCACCATCATTCCGGCCGCTGCTGTTCCCCGCAGTTACCGACCCGCCGCTTTTAAAAACAGGCTTTAAGGTACTCAGTTTGTCCAAGCTCGTCAGACGCGGATGCTCATCCGTATCAAAGATGATTGTTTCCTTTCTGGTTTTGATTTCATAAGGAACAATCTCCTGCTTAAAGCGTCCTTCTTCTATCGCTTGATGGGCAAGCTTTTGGCTCCGTACTGCAAATTCATCCTGTTCTTCCCGGGAGATCCCGTATTTTTCCGCCAAATTTTCTGCCGTTAATCCCATGGTTAAATTGCCGTACACTTCAATAGGCTGGGAACGCGGTTGGCTTTCCGTATTCGGATCAAGAAGTTCTCCGTTTCCGGCTCCCAATCCATAGCGGACATTGCGAATATAGTAAGGAGCTGTACTCATGCTTTCAGAACCGCCAGCGATGACTATATCAGAAAGCCCGCACGCAATTTGCTGTACCCCATTATTAATAGCCTGAAGACCCGCTCCGCATTGACGGTGTACGGTATACCCGGGTACCTCAACAGGAAGACCTGCACGCAGTAGGGATAAACGAGCTAAGTTCGCTGAGTCCGTGCTTTGCTTGGCTTGCCCCAGAATGACTTCATCAACCTCCTGACGGTTGATTCCAGTTCTTGCGACGATTTCATCAATGACCTTTGCCGCCAAAAAATCAACCGTAACATCCTTCAGGCTGCCTCCCATGCGGCCTATCGCCGTACGTACAGAATCAATGATTACAGCATTTCTCATAGTTCCTCTCCCCTTATCCTTTGTATTGTTTATTTAACTGAGCTGCGATGATATTTTTCTGTATTTCAGAGGTTCCTTCATAAATCTTGGTAATGCGGGCATCACGATAATAACGTTCAACCTGGAATTCCTTGATATAACCCATTCCCCCATGAATTTGTACAGCCTTATCAGCTACGCGGTTGTACACCTCAGAACCATACAGCTTTACCATGGCTGCTTCTTTTGCAATGTTCATGTTTTGATCGGTCATCCAGGCTACACGCCAGGTGAACCAGCGAAGCGATTCAATGTCTGTCGCCATTTCCGCAAGCAAATGCTGTACGGCTTGAATCTCAATGATCGGTTTTCCCCATTGAATTCTTTCTTGGGCATACTTTACACTCATATCCAGCAGCTTTTGCGCAGATCCAAGATTTCTCGCTGCCAAGCCTGCTCTTCCATTAGCCAGGATTTTAAGCGCATTAACATATCCCTGTCCTTCTTGACCCAAGACATTCTCAACGGGAACTTCCAGGTCTTCAAGGAAGAGTTCAGCTGAATGCGATCCGCGTAGTCCCATTTTTTCTTCGATTTTCCCGATGGAAAAACCAGGGAAGTCCTTTTCTACAATGAAGGAAGTGATCCCTTTCGGTCCTTTTTCCGGATCGGTAATCGCCATGACCGTAAATACATCGGCAATCGGAGCATTGGTAATAAAGTGCTTGGATCCATTAATGATGTACTTGTCACCTTTTCGGACGGCCCTTGTCTTTAAATTGTAGGCTTGAGATCCGGCATTGGGTTCCGTTAAGGCAAAAGCACCGATCCGATCGCCTGCCGCCATGTCCGGTAAGTATTTTTTCTTTTGCTCTTCATTCCCCATCTCCACAATTCCCACGGTACCGATTCCTGCGTGGGCGCCTATGACCGTGGTATAGCCGTTGTGGGTCTTCCCCAACTCCTCATACACGGCGCACTTACCCAACATATCGATACCCAATCCGCCGTATTTTTCTGGAATGCTTAGCCCAAACAAACCCATTTCTTTAGATAAATCCATGATTCGAGCAGGAATTTCATCTGTTTCTTCAATTTCATTAGCATAAGGATCAACTTCGTCCCTAATGAAATCTCTCACCCCGTTTTTAATAGCTAGTATATCTTCAGGTAATTCGAAGTTCATTTTCAATCTGCACTCCTTTAATTATTTTGAAAATTGGCTTTTCTCTTTTCCGAAAATGCCTTGGTTCCTTCGTTTTTATCTTCTGTTCCGAAAGCAATGCTTTGTGCCATTTTTTCCAGCATCAAGGCTGTATCCAGATCCGCATCAAAGCCGCGATGAACAACCATTTTCGCTAATTGGACCGCAACGGGTCCCTTGCTCATGATTTGACCGGCCGTTTCCTTGACGGCATCCCACAGTTGTTCGGAAGGAACGGAACAGGAAACCAGTCCGATGCTCTCCGCTTCCTTGCCGCCTATCAGCTTGCCGGTAAGGATCATATCCAGGGCTCTTCCCTTGCCCACGATTCTTGCCAAGCGTTGGGTTCCTCCGCCTCCTGGAATGATGGCCAAATTTAGCTCAGGAAGCCCCAGTTTGCTGTGATCAGCCGCTATGCGAATATCGCAAGCCAAGGCGAGCTCACACCCCCCGCCGAGAGCAAACCCATTGATCGCAGCGATCGTGGCTTTGCTACTATTTTCAATTCTCTTGTAGGTCGCCTGAATTCCCGGGACAAGGGCTTCCAGCATGCTTCTCTCATGGAGCTGCTTGATATCGGCTCCCGCGGCGAACGATTTATCCCCTGCACCCGTAATGACGATCACTTTCACTTCCTTCATCTGTTCACACTGGACAAGGGCTTCTTCCAACTCTCGGAGCGTATCCTTATTTAAGGCATTTCGCGCTTCCGGACGATTGATTTTGATGACCCCGATTCCATCAATTACTTCGAGCAGTATATTACTTATCGTATACATAAAAACCAGCCCCTGTTTTGCGTCCCAATCTTCCAGCCATTACGTATTTAACTAATAGAGGACAAGGACGATATTTTTCCCCTAATGTTTTATGGAGGTACTCCATGTTGCGCAGACGGCTATCCAATCCTACCAAATCTGCGAGCGCCAGAGGACCCATAGGGTGGTTCAAGCCCAATTTCATCGCTTTATCGATATCTTCTGCGGAGGCTACCCCTTCCATAAGCATATTCATCGCTTCATTGCCGATTAAGCAATTCATGCGGCTCGTGACAAAACCAGGAAATTCATTAACCTCAACCGACTCTTTATTCATTTGCTTCACGACTTCTTTTACCAGTGATACCGTGTCATTCGAAGTCTCTAAGCCGCGTATGATTTCTATCAATTTCATCTTGTGGGCTGGATTGAAGAAATGCATAGCTACACATTGGCCGGGCCGGGAAGTTTGTGCCGCAATTTCCGTAGGGCTCATAGTCGATGTGTTCGTTGCTAGAATCGCATGACTGGGTGCAATCCTATCTATTTTTTTGAATATGTCGATCTTTAGTTCCATCAACTCCAACACAGCTTCGATCACGAGGTCAGCTGATTTGGCAGCTTCTTCGATATTTGACGTATAGGATAAATGCTCAAGAGCCTGGTCACGTTGAGCGGCTTGGAGATATCCTCCTTCCACACTTCTGCCCAATTCCGCGGTAATATAAGATTTCGCTTTAGACAGCGATTCTTCTGAAATGTCTTGGAGTATCACCTTAAACCCGGATACGGCAGCGGTATAGGCGATCCCTCTGCCCATCACGCCGCTTCCGATAACAGCGATATTTTTTATCATTTTTTTCTTAACTCCCTTCCTAGTAATTGTTGTTGTAAATTTTATATCGCAAGAATAGGGACAGCGTTTTGATTGCGGTTTCTGCTCGAGTAAAGTAAGGTATCCCGCTCTCGCGAATCATCTCATAAGCGATCCCTTTACATTCTCCTGTGCTCATAAAAATAGGAAGCAGAACGATACCCGGATTTGCCTTGGCTGTTTCGATTAGCAGATGAGCCATATCTTCCGTGAGGACATCCACCCTAAACGGAATCGGCATCAAAATAATGTCATATTCCCCGGAATCTATGATTGACTGTATCCCCTCGTAAAATAAAGCCGGCGTTTGATAGACTCCTTCAAAAAGATCCAAAGGATTCATCAGTCGGTTGCTTCCTGAACCCGCCGAAGATAATTGCTCTTGAAGCCACTGGGAGAGGGCAGGAAGATAGATCCCATATTTTTCGCACAAATCTACGAGGAAGAAGGATATATCCACTCCCCATGAAAAAATAATAGTTCTTCCCTGATAAACCTCCTTAAAAGTATTTAACAGCCATCCCAGTTGAACAAGTTCATCCAGATCATCTGCTTCAATAATCGCCGGATGCTTGTACAGGGAGGAAGAGACACATGGCTTTCTATCATCCGGTTCAGACCTTGCCATAATCTCCATGGACCGAGTGGATTGGCCAATTTTTAACAGCACGATGGGTTTAACTTTCTCCCTTGCAGCATGGAGCAATCCTAGGAAACGGTTTGGGTCAGGATTACTTGCCAAAACCAGCAAAATAACTTGGGTATCCTCCTGATTGATCATCCATTCGAGGAAATCATTCGTATCCAGGTCCATTTCCCATCCTGGACAAACTAAGTAACTGAAGCCGATTCCCTTCTCATTGACGTCGATCACCGCTCTCCCCAAATTCAGCCCTTGTGTTATCACTCCTACTGAACCATGGAGGAGTCGATGCGGGTCAAACTGCGAAGAAAAGGATAAGGCCCACCTATCTCGAAAGTTAAAAAAGTTTGGCACATAGGGTCCCATTATTCGCAGGGAACTTCCTTTAATGACGGACTGAATTTCTTCTTGAATCACTTGTCCTTCCGCAGAAGTTTCTATGAAAACGGAACTGAAAATGACAGCCATCTTAACCCCTTTTTCAATGCAATTCCGCAGTACATCCGGAATGTCAGGCATAGGGACCAAGATACAGGCTAGATCAACCTCATTCGGTATTTCTATTAAAGAAGAGAAGCACGGCATCCCCAACACATCTTCATGATTCGGATTCACGGCGTAAATCGACCCGCTAAACCTTGATTTGATGAGGTTGATCAAAACCCTTCCGCCGTTTTTTTGATACTCATGGGACGCTCCAACAACGGCAATGGAAGACGGAGATAACAAGTTGTCGATCATGATATATCAATCCCCTCCATCCAATTTTCATTCTTCTGAAACTTCTGCATTTTACGTACCACAGTGGACTGGTTAATCCCTAATGCCGCTGCTGTACGCCTCGTATTTTTAAGCAAATCAAATGCCTTTGTAATTAACTGCTTTTCCACTTCATCGATGGCTTCTTTCAACGGAATAATGCCGTTTACATAAACACCTTGGTTTTCTTGCGCTGGTACCTTGCCCACAATCATATTGACATCCTTAAGCTCAATCATTGGCCCCGCTGTTGTCACGAACAAACGTTCAACCACATTGGCAAGCTCGCGAACATTTCCTGGCCAGTGATAATGCAATAGAGCCTGGATGGAGTCGGATGAAAAAACCTTCTCCATTTTGTATTGACCTGAAAACTTTTTTTGGAACAAGGGTATCAAAGCGGGAATATCATCCATTCTCTCTCGCAAAGGAGGGACCTGGATCGGAACTACATTTAATCGGTAGTAGAGATCTTCTCTAAATTGCCCTTTTTCGACCAATTCCTTTAAGTCTTTATTTGTCGCAGCGACAATGCGAACATTAATTTTTTTCGGTTTTACTCCACCTACCCGCGTAAATTCCCTTTCCTGTAAAACCCTGAGTAGCTTTACTTGCAACAAAAGGGGGATTTCCCCAATCTCATCTAGAAATAGGGTTCCGCCGTTGGCGGATTCAAACAAACCCATTTTCCCGTTCTTATTGGCCCCCGTAAATGCTCCGGCTTCATAGCCAAACAATTCAGACTCAAGCAAATTCTCTGGGATCGCTCCACAATTGACCTTCACAAGTGGCTTTTGGCTGCGTTCACTATAATAATGGATTAGCTTGCATATCTCTTCTTTCCCTACTCCTGATTCACCAAGGATCAGAACGGTGGAATCCACTCGAGCAACCATTTTAACGGTTTGGACTACCTGATCCATCACAGTTGAACGGGAAATGAACTCACTGTTCTGGGTTCTTTCATTTTCCAACCTGTCAAGATGCCTTTTTGCTTCTTCCAGCTGGCTCCGCAGATTATCGATTTCTGTAATATCACGGATATTTACTACGATGCGATGAATGCCTGAAGCATTATCCTGTACGGGTGTGGCGGTTATAAACAGCAAATTGTTCTTGCACTTGTTTCTTTCTATGACGGTAACCATCTCTTTCGTTTCCAGGACAGAAGATATAATGGCTGATTCTAAATAGGTCCCTCTTAAAGACTTGAAATTTTCTGGCTGCTCATCCCATCCAAGAATTCGCTGAAAAGCTTGATTGGCTTTAATGATTCTTCCCGTATGATCGGTAATCAAGATGCCATCGTAGGAAGAGTTCATTACCATATCCATTTCGTGTAAAATTTCTTTCACACTGCTGAGTTCTTGCGAAACATACTCGATTTCCGATATGTCCTGAAAAACGCCTACAGCTCCAATGACTTGACCATTGCGGAATATCGGTGATCGATTGGTGATGTATTTTCTTTTACCGGCTTGATATTTTTCATGGTGCGGTTTCCCGGTTCTTACCACTTCCAGCAGACCGGAAGTCACAACGACATCGGTAAGGAATTGTCCGACCGCTTGCTCCCGGGTAGTCCCCGCCATTTTTTCTGCCTGCGGGTTGATCGAAGTAATATATCCTTTTTCATCAATGGATAATATCCCATTGTGAGCTGAGTTAAAAATGGCATCTAATGTGCTCAGCTTTTCCTGCGTGACTTCGCCGTATTTCGTCAGGATATCCAACCTGGTAACAAATCCGGTCATTTCCTTTTTCCTATTTTGAACTGGAAAGATGATTCCTTCCAAATGTGTGACCGATTCGATGCTATCATCCTCACTCAAGATTTGATCGCAAGGACTAATGATTTCAGATATATCAGGCAGACCCAGCGAAACCCCTTTCAGCAATTCTTTTGCCGTCAGGATACCAACCAACTCATCGCGTTGGTTAAAGACCAATGCCCCTTCTAATCTTTTTTCCATGAATACCGAGATGCATTGAGACAAATTCTCCCGAGCAAAAAATCTAAAAGAAGTTTTAGTCATGATATCCTTTACTTTGACTAGCAATGATCCTCACTCCTTAAAACGCTCCAAGCGCTTACACTTTTTAATATCAGCAATTTTCATGCCAACTCTATTAATCCCTTTAAATTGACATTTCCCTTAAAAATATGCAGCTTTGCCTCATCTTTCTGATGCCACAATGCATCTAAGATGTATTATAGCATCAATTTGACATAACGCTTGCAAGCGCTTCATTTTTCTATCTTTTGTTGTCAAAATGCGAGATTTTTCAGTGAAATTCCGATGCCTTGGCGCATCAAAATACATTACTAGAGCACCAACACCTATTCCTTCCCCCTATCCAGAAGTTGCGTATGCCGCTTTAACTCGATGGATAAGCAACTACGATTTTTCGCACCCTTGTCTGAGTAGCCATAAGTAACAAAGAGATAGGTATCATCCTAAAAATGCATAAACACAAAAAGGGGCTGACCTATATGGATAATAACCTTCTGGTCCTAAGCCCCTTTTTTGTGTTTATTGTTTAAGCTGTCACGAGCACTTTTTTAAATTCCTCAGTTAACAATGGCACGACCTCAAATAAATCTCCTACGATGCCAAAATCAGCCACCTGGAAAATCGGTGCTTCCGGATCTTTATTGATCGCAACGATAAATTTCGAGTTCGACATTCCCGCCAAATGCTGAATAGCTCCAGAAATTCCGCATGCAATGTATAGATCAGGTGTCACAACCTTGCCAGTTTGTCCAATCTGCAAACTGTAATCGCAATATTCCGCATCACATGCCCCTCGAGAAGCTCCAACCGCAGCACCAAGAACCTCAGCCAATTCCTGAAGCGGCTTAAAGCCTTCTGCACTTTTAACCCCACGGCCTCCAGAGATCACTATTTTAGCTTCACTCAGATCAATTCCTGAGCTAGCTTTCGTGACCACTTCTTTAATAATGGTTCGGATATCCTTGATTTCTGGCTGCAAGGAGATAACCTCGGTATTTTTAACACATTCTTTAATTTTGAAGTTGTTAGGACGCAGAGTGGCAAATACCATCCCTTCCACAAACGTCTTTTTCTGAAAAGCCTTCCCGGCGTAGATTGGACGAGTAAATACGATCGTCCCATTTTCATCCTGAATACCGGTGCAATCAGAAATTAACCCGATTCCCAGATTTGCTGCGGCTCTTGGCGCCAGATCCTTTCCCATAGCTGTATGCCCCAGCAAGATGACATCAGGATTGGTCTCATCCACTAATTGAATAAATGCCTGCACAAAAGCATCTGTACAATAGGAAGCGAACACATCCATTTCCGCAGCATACAATTTGTCGGCCCCGAACCGCCCGATTTCCTCTCTATAGGAAGAAGCATTCGGACTAAACAGTCCCGCAATCACTTCCCCTCCTTCGGCTAATCGGTTTGCTACCGTAAGAGCTTCAAACGAAATATTTCGCAACTTGTTATCCTTGATTTCCGTCAATACCAATATTCTTTTACTCATCTTAGCCACCCCTTATTAAACTACTTTTGCTTCATTCCTTAGTAATTGAACTAGTTCATGAACCTGCTGAGATGCATCCCCCTGCAGGATTCTTCCGGCCTGCTTCTTTTCAGGCAAATATTGGCTTATCACTGTTGTCCGCACTGCCAAATCCTCCTGAGATAGATTTAAATCGTCTATAGACAGTCGCTTTAACGGCTTTTTCTTTGCCTTCATGATTCCTGGAAGAGAAGGGTAACGAGGTTCATTTAATCCCTGTTGTGCTGTGACCAACACTGGAAGGGCAACTTCTAGAATTTCCGAGTCCCCCTCCACATCACGTTCGACCGTTGCTTTTCCTCCACTAATGGTCAGCTTCGTAATAGTAGAAATATGAGCCATTCCTAATTCTTCAGCTACCCGGATGGCAACCTGACCAGATCCGGAGTCCACTGCCATATTTCCACCCAGTATAAGGTCATAAGTTTCTCCCTTTACAGCTGATGCAATGATCTTGGCCATCGTGTATTCATCTGCATCAAACTGTTCTGCCTCTACGATGATCGCCTTGTCCGCACCCATCGCAAGGGCTGTACGAAGAGCACTTTCCGCCCGGGAGGGTCCCACGGTTATAACGGTTACATTGGCTCCTGTTTCCTCTTTAATCTTCACTGCCTCTTCGACAGCGTACTCATCATAAGGATTGATGATAAACTCTACCCCATCCTCACTGATTTTTTCATTCTGGATATGAATTTTCTCTTCGGTATCAAAGGTTTGTTTCATCAAAACCAATATATTCATAATCATTTATCCTCCTAATTAAGTTTGAGATTCTATATGTTCTCTTCTTCTCTTCTCTGCTAATATTTAAAAGCAATTTTCATGCCAGAACATTTATCCTCTTTTCCTAGCGAAACAGGGATGGGTTGATGCAAAACAGCATCGATATATTACGTTAGGAATCATTTTGATGCACAAGCAGAGGTTTTGTCCGCCACGATGCTTTTATGCATCAAAGATGCACAAAAGCATCTATCCGTTGAGCTATTGGGATAATAAGGATCGCTCCACAATTTCCGCAATATCCAAGGTTTTCACCTGTTCTTCCATTTCTTTTGCTTTTGTGCCGTCGCTTAACATGGTTAAGCAGTATGGACAGTTGCTTCCAATAGTCGTCGGATTCAGTAGCAGCGCTTGTTCTGTCCGATCTACATTTATGCGCTTTCCTTGCGTTTCTTCCACCCACATCATTCCGCCGCCTGCCCCGCAGCACATGGCATCCTCGCGGTTTCGCTCCATTTCAGCCACTTTTACCCCTGGAATAAAGCGAAGGATTTCACGCGGAATATCATAGACCTCGTTGTATCGTCCTAAATAGCAGGAATCATGATAAACAATAACCTCATTCACTTCTTGATCCGGCTTGATTCTCCCTTCTTTTAGCAGCTGGTAAATTAAATGGGTATGATGGTACACTTCTGCTTCCAACCCGAATTCGGGATATTCGTTTTTAAACGTATTATAGGCATGAGGGTCAATCGTAACGATTTTCTTTACTTTATAAGCTTGGAATGTGGTAATATTCTCTTGGCAAAGCTGCTGGAATAAGAATTCATTCCCCATCCGACGAGCCGTATCTCCTGTGTTCTTCTCTTCGTTTCCAAGGATCGCGAACTTCACGCCAGCTGTATTCATGATTTTTGCAAAAGATTGGGCGATCTTCTGGCTTCGCTTATCAAATGATCCCATTGAACCAACCCAGAACAGATACTCGAATTCTTCCACTTCGTTGACGGTCAGAACCTCAATGTCCTCACGCTCTTCGCGCCATTTGATCCTTTCCTTGCGGTTAATTCCCCATGGATTGCTTTGACGTTCAATATTTTGGAAGTACCGCGTCGCTTCGTGCGGCATGTTACCTTCCGTTAACACCAAGTAACGGCGCATATCAATGATTTTATCGACATGTTCATTGGCCACTGGACATTGATCCTCACAGTTGCGGCAGGTTGTACACGCCCATATCTCTTCCTCCGTGATGACATCCCCAATCAAGTTAGGGAATTCCATGGTTGCTGCGACCTCCGAGGAAGCCGCCCCTTGTATGGCCAGTTGGTTGGCTTTCGTGCTCTTCCAGGCAAAATCGGGCATCCAAGGCGAACGAGACGTGATTACCGCTCCTTTTTCCGTCAGGTGATCCCTCATCTTGACGATGAGATCCATCGGAGATAAGGTCTTTCCCGTTCCAGAAGCAGGACACATGTTCGTGCAACGTCCACATTCCGCACAGGCATACAGATCGATCAGCTGCTGTTGGGTAAAGTTCTCAATTTTCCCAACTCCGTATTCGTCGATTTCTTCATTCTCAAAATCAATTTTTCTCAATTTCCCTACAGGTCCGACTTTCTTAAAAAAGATATTGAACATCGCGAATAGCTCGTGTGCTTGCTTGGACTGCGGAACGAAGACCATGAAGGTTAACACGATCAGCATATGCACCCACCAAAAGACATAAAACATGACGGTGGCTGCAGTCGTTCCGATGCCGGAGAACGCGAGGGCCACCAATCCAGAGAAGGGAGCATATACCAAATCGGGTTTGTGACCAAGCATCAGGGTTTCAAAGCCCAGCGTGATTAGGATCGACAGGGTTAGAATGGTTAGCCCAATATAGACAAACATCGCTTTACCATCCCGCTTCCATTGCAATCGCTTCAGCTTCTCCACATAGCGGCGGAAAGCCGCATAGCCCACGGCAATTAGCATCAGGAAGGTGGTCCACTCCTGTAGAAGACTGAAATATTTGTGTCCATCACCGAAAGGGAATTCATAGCCTTTACTAAATCCTTTAATGACGAGTTCAATCAGTCCCACCTGGATGATCATAAAGCCATAAAACAAGATCAAATGCATACAGCCGCTTTTCTTATCTTTAAACAATTTTCTCTGTCCGAACCCATTAATCAGTACAGCATTGATTCGTTCTTTAAGGTTCGGTTCATGATCCGCTTTCTTACCAAGCTTGACAAACAGATAGCGGCTGTAGACGACATGAAGAAACAAGTAAACAGCGAATCCCGTGACAGCTAGGAAGGCAAAAAAATTTAATAGAGTTAACATAAAAAATTATCCTTTCTTCAGGGTATTTTCTTGTTAAACTATCAAGCAATTATTGTGCCAAAAATAAAAACCTTCCACCAGAAATGGTTAAAGGTTTTCACTATCCTCATTTTCTATCCCTCATAGGGGAGTACCGTTTTGAGTTTTCTGTTTAATATTAAATCCACATTAAATAAGCGATTAATAGACCTAAGATTGATGTTCTTTCTATTGTTGACATAGATTAACGGGTCGATTGGAAAATGTATTCCTTCTCTTCTCGCAACAGAACCTTTTTTAGGGATAGTAACAAATTCCGACCCAAAATTGTTATTGTTATTCTTTTAGATGTCATATTCATTGTTGAAGACCCTTCTCTGCTTTGAGAAGAAATCCCTTTGAAATAGTATTAATCTGATCTTTACCTGCCGTGTAATCACCGTTACACCATCTCTCCTAATAAGGTTTGCTCCATCCAGCGTCTTTTTCCTTTCTTTTATGCTGTGTTATTTTGCTTTTGCACGTAACTTTGTGACAATTTTACGGCAACTCTTCGAAGACGCCTCTGTTGCACTAATTTCGTCTGATTCTTGATTTAAAAGAATCCTTATAGCTTCAAAAAGCCGATTTTACCCCAATAGGGAATGAACGGCCCAAACTTAAACCACTTCTTCCTACTCTAAAAAATCCAACCATTCCTTTATCGCAACCAAACAATCCTCCGCTCTACCCTTGATGAAAATGTCGATCTTATCCTCATAACCGGTTTCTTCTGCATTGATAAAAATTAACTTGCCATTAGTCAGGAAAGGCAGCTGATTAACTGGCGCTACTTGTAAGCTTGTTCCGATAACCAACACAAGATCAGCCTCTTTGATGGCGTCTATGGAGTGATCCCAAGCTTCTGAAGGCAAGGATTCGCCAAAAAGGACAACATTGGGGCGAAGTTTACCGCCGCAGGAGCATCTCTGTTTCTGTAAAAACGACGTTTCCGTGTGCGGCGCTCCACACTCGTGACAACGATATTTCAGAATAGTTCCATGAAGTTCATATACGGATTGGTTACCAGCGGCTTGATGTAGACCATCAACATTCTGAGTGCTAACGCTGGCTAGTATGCCTTGCTTCTCCCACTCCGATAAGATTAAATGCCCTTTGTGGGGTACAATATCTTTCAACTGCGTAATGCGCATCGAATAAAATTCATGAAAAAGATCATAATTTGATTCCACCGCATCAACTGTCGCGACCGTTCTAGGATCTATATTTCGCCACCATCCACTTGAAGAACGGAAGTCCTTTACCCCGGAATCAACCGAAAGCCCGGCACCTGAGATCAGCGCCATTTTACGGGCATCTTTAATGAGCAATGCTGCATTATATACCGGATTATCTCGTTTAAGAAGTCTCGCCCAGGAGTCCCATCTAATATTCTGGATTTCCTTCGAAACCGACGATAACCAGTTCCATATTTGGTGGGCAAAGATTGGGTTCACTTCTATTGGGTTTAGCGTTAGATAGGACGGATTCAGCGAATTCAAAACATCGTTCAAATTATCATGCCATCGTGATTTATGAACTAACATATCGATCAGGTCTCGATCCTCTTCATCCAACAAATCAACGAGAGCCGACTCATTTCTTTCAAAACAAAGTAAGCGTCAAACCGAACACACCTGTTCATATAAAGCAAAGCCTGTCACAATGAATCCATCATACAATGAGAGGATGGATTCGGATGGAAGAGACGCTGCAGGAACTATGGGTTAAACGTATCGCGGCCTATCGGGCAAGCGGGCAAACGTTAAAGGCGTGGTGTGCCGAACAGAACGTAACGGTGCATCAGTTAAAATATTGCAGAACCTGGCATCAGCCTCTGCAACCTTCCGCGCCGTGACCGTCACGTCACCGGAGCCGGAGAACGATCCATTATGGGTACAGGTCGGATCCGCCCGCATTGTTGTACGTCCGGGCTTCGAACCG